>JAFVBT010000024.1 GCA_017479785.1 Alphaproteobacteria bacterium | reverse complement strand
GATGAACCCTTGCCGTTGCGGTTATTTAGGTATGAGCGGACAGGAATGTTCGCGGGCACCGAAATGCGCCGAAGAATATCAATCAAAAATTTCCGGTCCGCTGATGGACAGGTTTGATATTCACATTCAGGTTCCGCCGGTCAGCCCGTGGGATATTGCCGAAGTCAAAAAGGGCGAAACTTCCGCGCAAATTCGCGAACGGGTTATCAAAGCGCGCCGAATTCAACATGAAAGGTTTAAAACTCTCGGATATCCTCATTTGCGTACCAATGCGCAATTAAAAGGGGATATCTTAGAACAAGTCACGGCATTGGATAGCGATGCCAAACAATTGCTGATAGGCTTTGCCGATAAGATGAAAATGTCGGCTCGGGCTTATCATCGCACTTTAAAACTTGCAAGAACAATTGCGGACTTGCAAAATGAAAAAAATGTGTGTAAAGTACACATAGCGGAGGCGTTGTCATACAGATATGTCATGCCGTCCAAACAGGTATAGGAGAAACATAATGAATATAAATAAAAAAGTATTGCTCTCATTGGCCGTCACTCTCGGTGTCAGCACGGCAGCTGCAACGATTGCAACGGCATATGTGGACAACTACACGTATCAGGATAACTATGTTTATCAGCAACAACCGCAAGCACCGGCTAAGGATAAAGACGGAAGCTTATTCCCGGGCGGACCTTGCAAAAATTGCTCCAAAGACGGCAGTTTGTTCCCTGGTGGCCCTTGCAAAAGTTGCACAAAAGACGGCAGTTTATTCCCCGGCCCTTGCAAAAAATGCGAGGTACGTCGTGAACAGCCTGTTGTAGCAGCACCGGTTGCACCGGCAGTTGTTAATTACATTCCGTACACACCTGTTGTGTATCAGGCAATGCAACGCAATTGTTGCCAAATGGCGCCGTTGGCTTTAGACCATGTTGATTTCCGCATTAAAAACAGAGGCATTGACGGTCCATACAGCAACAAGCTCGGCAACTATCGTTTCCGCATTTTCGGGTGCCGCCGTTTCAATAAAGAAGCAAAGCTGAACAGCGGCCGCATTATGGAAAAGAACATCAATTTCTCCACTGTGTTTGAAGAACAGGTTAATGACTGCTATCGCGTATTGCCGATGCCGAAAGATTTATGCTTACAGACAGTTCCGACCGAATTGCCGGAATATATTCTGACAGCTGAAATCAGTGACTATTTCATGAATGTTTGCGATGAATATGATTGGGACAGCTCTCAAAAGAAAAATATGCGCACCGGTACTTCGGAAATGACTGTAACATGGCGTTTAATGAACTTAACCAAAACAGAAGTTTATTGGAAAGGCGAAACAACCGGCTACGGCGAGTTATTTGATGGTGAAGCCAATGGCGAAGCCAGATTAATAGAACGTGCTTTTGCCGACGCAACAAGCAATTTACGCAATGCTTTGGGCTTTGAAGACCAGTTAATGCAACGTGTAGACCCTATTTCTTTGGCCGCACAACGCAATGAGCTTGTTGAAGAAGAAAGAGCATTAAATCCTATTAAATGCGGATATTTAAAAGAATATGAGTGCGCTAAGAATTGTGAAATCAGCCGACCGGGTGTAAATTTGAGAAATTGCCAGCCGACATGCCAAATGCCGGTAACCTACACTTGTCCGGATGGTTCGGCACCGATTTATTACGGCGGAGCATACGGCTATGTTTGCCCGCAACCGACTATTGAAGAAGCCGGCGGTGTTGTTGAAACGCATGAAGTTGTCAATTCCTGCATTAATGAACAAGGTGTTATAAGAGAAGACAGCGCTTGCCATGTTGTTGATGACACATGGATTGATATGGGTGATGTTAAATCTTTGGAAACATTGTGTGTTATAGATACGGATCCGTGCAAAGCCTTAACACCGGAAACAATGTATCGCTTGCGTTCTTCAGTTGTTCAAATTGAAAGTCCGAATGGTCGTAAAGGCGCAGGTCTGTTGATTTCTGATCAATTTGTTTTGACGTCCGGCGATTTGGTTGATCGTAATAATAACAATTACAGAATCAAAACCATTCGCAACAGCAATTTAACAGCTCGTGCCGTTCGTATTAACCCGAGCAAGAATACGGCTCTCTTAATGTTAGATACGCCAACGGAATATACGCCGCTTGCATTAAACTTGGCATTACCGGAAGTCGGCCGCAACGGTTATATGACTTTAGGCTTGTTAGATGTCAAAGATTTCAAAGATGGTGAAGATTATCTTGAAAACAGTGCGCGCATTGAGGGATATCGCTATACCGAGGAAAAAGGTGCCGAAATTTTGGCCAACACGTTCATTCAAAACGTAACGGTCGGCGGTGCACTGTTCTACAAGGATTGCACCATCAGCGGCATGGCACACTCCGGAATCAAAACCGATGACGGCTTGGATGTATATATTCCGACCGAAACGGCTTTGAGAAGTTTGGGTATCAGCATCTGCGGTCATGAATATGTTGAAGAAAGCCCGTGGCAACAAACGGTTTATAAGCCGGTTACCGAGCAAATTCAAATTATTCAACAGGCTCCGGAAGCCATGAAGCCACAAGACAGAAAATAAGCGAAGTGACAGCCCCTTCGGGGGCTGTTTTTTGCAAGATTACCACGAAGGAAAAGTTTATGAGAAAATACAATCAATATGGCCGCTCAATGATTGAAATGCTTGGGGTGCTGTCAATTGTCGGTGTTATCAGTGTCGGCGGCATGAGCTTGATACACAATGCCCGCGTTATCAGGGAAGAAACTCAATTAGCCTCTGATGTTGCACAATTAGGTGCCGTTGCAAAAAAACTTTCTTGCCAATATGATGAAAATTACGGAAGTTATACCAATTTTTTAAATCAATCCGCGGCTATTCCCGCACATATGAAATATGTTGCAAGCGGTGACTATATTGAAGCGGCACAAGATGCAGCAATTACCGTGACCGGCGATACATCATATTTTGTTATTAATGTAAGCGGTTTGGAAACCGGAGGGTGTTTGAAATTGGCAACAACAAACTGGGGAAACAAGCACTCTAACGGCTGTTTGGGTGTTACCATAGGCGGAGAAGATGCTTCGTCATGCATGCAAAGTGCAAGCAGTGCCTGCAGCGCTTCGTCGGCAAAATCTTCCGATACGACAAACTATCCGATGAAGAATACAACAGCTTCTTCTTTATGCGGAAACAACAGTACGGTCAAAATTTGGTTTAAATCTTGCAGATAATAAGATAAGGAAAGGATTACAAAAATGAGAAATATTGCGCAAAGCGGTCGTTCAATGCTTGAAATGCTCGGTGTTTTAGCGGTTATCGGTGTTTTAAGTGTCGGCGGTTTTGATTTGATTACAAAAATGAACAGCAATCGTAAAGCTGCGGCTGTTATTGATGAAATCGGCTCACTGGCATTAAAGGTCAGACGTGTTGCACGCGAATATGCCTATGTCCCTGATGACGGCGGTGCCGCGCATGACGGCTATAGCAGCTTAGGTGAATTCGTAAACGATGCCCGCGCTTATCCGGCAGAATTGAAATGGGCAAACGGTGTATTTACCGGCACGGACGGGGTTACTTATACGCTTACTTCTAATGAAGGCACTTCGTTCAGTATTCAAGCCGATAATTTAACAACAGATATGTGTATGCAAGTATTGACAACCAACTGGGGCAGCATCGGTACCAGCGGCTTTGTCAGTATGGCAATCGGCAGCCAAACAGGTTCTCAACCGATGACCATTGGCGGCGCAACTGCAGCATGCACAACCGAACAAGGTGGTGTTGAGGATAATTTTACAATCACGCTGACCTTCAGATAAACTTTTTTTCTTGTTTTTTATAGTGCCGCAAAAGAAATTTTGCGGCTTTTTTATTTTATCATAAAAAATGAAAAAATATTTTTTCCCTCTTGCATAGCAAAATGTGACTCCCTATATAGTCTTTTAGAAATGTTAACAGGAGGAAATTAAATGAGTAATAAAGTAATAGGCATTGATTTGGGTACAACAAACTCTTGCTTTGCCGTAATGGATGGAAAAGAAGCTAAGGTTTTGGAAAACTCCGAAGGTTCCAGAACAACACCGTCAATGGTGGCTTTTACGGATACGGAACGTTTGGTCGGCTATCCGGCGAAACGTCAAGCGGTTACCAATCCGGAAAACACATTGTTTGCAATTAAAAGATTAATCGGTCGTCGTTATGATTCACCGGAAGTTGCAAAATTTAAGGAACATTCACCGTTCAAAATCGTTTCCGGCGAAAACGGCGATGCTTGGGTGGAAGCAAAAGGTCAGAAATATGCCCCGTCGCAAATTTCAGCCATTGTCTTGCAAAAAATTAAAGAATATGCCGAAAGCTATTTGGGAGAAAAAGTAGAAAAAGCCGTTATTACGGTACCGGCTTACTTTAACGATTCACAACGTCAGGCAACAAAAGATGCCGGTAAAATTGCCGGTTTGGAAGTTTTGCGTATTATCAACGAACCGACCGCAGCTGCGCTTGCATACGGTATGGATAAAAAAGCATCAGGCACGATTGTTGTTTATGACTTAGGCGGCGGTACTTTTGATGTTTCCATTTTGGAAATCGGTGACGGTGTATTTGAGGTTAAAGCCACCAACGGCGATACATTCTTGGGCGGTGAAGACTTTGACCAACGCATTGTCAATTATTTAGCCGATGAATTCAAAAAAGAACAGGGTATTGATTTGCGTTCTGACAGATTGGCTTTGCAACGTCTGAAAGAAGCGGCTGAAAAAGCCAAGATTGAATTGTCTTCAACAACACAAACCGAAGTTAACTTGCCGTTTATCACGGCAGACAGCACCGGCCCGAAACACTTAAATATTAAAATGACACGTGCAAAACTTGAATCTTTGGTTGAAGACTTGATTGAAAAAACCGCTGCACCATGCAAAAAGGCATTGGCCGATGCCGGTTTGAAACCGAGCGACATCAGCGAAGTCATTCTGGTCGGCGGTATGACACGTATGCCGAAAGTTCAGGAAAAAGTTAAAGAAATATTCGGCAAAGAACCGCACAAAGGTGTTAATCCGGATGAAGTTGTTGCCGTTGGTGCCGCAATTCAGGGCGGTGTGTTGATGGGTGATGTTAAAGACGTATTATTGCTTGATGTTACCCCGCTGTCTTTGGGTATTGAAACATTGGGCGGTGTATTCACACGTTTGATTGACCGTAACACAACTATTCCGACGCGCAAATCTCAGGTATTTTCAACAGCCGAGGATGGACAAACTGCCGTTACCATTCGTGTATTCCAAGGTGAGCGTGAAATTGCCGCACACAACAAATTGTTAGGTCAGTTTGACTTGGTTGGTATTCCGCCGGCACCGCGCGGTATGCCGCAAATTGAAGTTACGTTTGATATTGATGCCAACGGTATTGTGAATGTTTCTGCTAAAGATAAGGCAACCAATAAGGAACAGGCCATTCGCATTCAGGCATCAGGCGGTTTGAGCGAAGATGAAATCAATAAGATGGTGAAAGACGCAGAGGCTAATGCCGAATCCGATAAGCAGAAAAAAGAATTGGTAGAAAATAAAAACCGCGCCGAGGGCTTGGTTCATGAAGTGGAAAAGAACCTCAAAGAATCCGGCGATAAGGTTTCCGAAGCTGATACGTCTGCCATCACGAAGGCTGTTGACGATGTCAAGGCCGCTATGGAAAAAGAAGATGCGGAAGACTTGAAGTCTAAAACGGACGCTTTGATGCAGGCTTCAATGAAGCTCGGCGAAGCAATGTATAAGTCACAGCCAGCGACCGGCGGCGAAACGCAAGGCGCCGATGCCGGTGAATCCGCAAGTGAAGCACCGAAAGATGACAATGTTGTTGATGCTTACTTTGAAGAAGTTAAGTAATGTAACTCCTTCCTGATAAAAAACACCTCCGACAGAACAATCCGTCGGAGGTGTTATTTGATTGCAAATCTAAACAGAATATTTAATATAGTTCTTGTCGGCGAGAGGTCGTCGGCGGAGTGTAACGGCTCCTCGCAAAGAAAAAACTCCTCTTCTTGAGAATGGGGGAGCCGGCCGAATATATTGAATACGCCGGACTGGTTATGAGCAGTTACGAACTCCCCGACCGAATTTTCGGTCGGTTTTTGTTTTAATTTAGCAAAAAGAGGAGTTCTGAACAATGTCAAAAAACGGAATATTTTTAGATAATCAAACAGCGCGCGAAATCGGACAAGCCTTATGGCAAATGCGCACCGAAAAGCATATGTTTTTACGCACCGTACCCAATCGCACAAATGTACCGGAGCGTGTTATTGAAGGCATTGAAATCGGTAAATTCATCCAATACGGAACTATCCGCCGTCTTATTAGCCTTTATGGTAAAAAAATGCGCATTACGTTTGAAGATTAAAAAATAACCGGAACCTGTGCAATCCGCAGGAGATCCTGACATAAGTCAGGATAATAATATAAAAACGCACCGGTGCCAGTTGAGGGAGATTGCCGCGTCGCTTGCGGCTCCTCGCAATGACGGGAAAAGGTCATTGCGAGCGTTTTTTCCCCTGTCATTGCGAGCGTCAGCGAAGCAATCTCGTGCGTTTTTTAACCGGCGCCGAACTGCATAAGCTTCTCGCCCCTTCGGGGCAAGAATAACACTAGAAAAACAAGCACAGAGCAAAAACTCGTATAACGAGGTAAATATGACGAAAGTCCTTCTGCACGGTGCACACAGATAGTACATAAGCAAAAGGACTTTCATGCAGTTACCCGTCAGATGAGTTCTTTTATATTATAAATCGGAAATAACGGAAAGCGCCACAATCTCATCCGGTCCGTCAACCATACCGCTGCTGCCGTGCCCTTTTTTGAGCATATCCACATATTCCATGCCCGAAGTTACCTCACCCCACACGGTGTACTGCCCGTCAAGCCACGGACAATCGGCATAACAAATGAAAAACTGGCTGTCGGCAGAATCCGGATTCATCGCACGCGCCATGGAAACAATACCGCGCTTATGCGGTGTACGATTAAACTCAGCCTTGAGTTTTTTTCCGCTGCCGCCTGTACCGTCACCGCGCGGGCAACCGGCCTGTGCCATAAAACCCTCAATTACACGATGAAATTTCAAACCGTTATAGAACCCCTGACGCACAAGTTCCTTAATACGCGCCACGTGGTTCGGAGCCAAATCGGCAAACATTTCTATCACGACATCGCCGTATTTCGTTTGCAGTAACAAAGCATTCTCGGCATCTTTTACCTGATATGAATGTTTGATTTTTTTGGCGCGGTTTTTACTCATTTCCAATTTTTTGGTTTCTTTATTTTCCAAATTTTTGGTTTCCGCTTTAGAAAGATTTTTTGTTTCTGTTTTACCTAATAAATTTGCCATCATTTCTTCCTTTCTCTAATTCTTAAAAATATTTAGGAAGTTTTTATCCGTTATTCAAGACGTAATCCACTCTTTCTTGCGCCGATAGGCCGCGCGGATATCTTTTATCTATTTTTTTCAGCGAATTACGCAATCCTTTGCCGTTGGCAATTTGAATTGCCAATCCCGGACGAGCATTCAGTTCAAGCATCATCGGTCCGCGATTTTTATCAAGTACAATATCTGCGCCCAAATAACCCAAACCCGTCATTTCATAAGCCTGTGCACCAATCAGCAAATGTTCACGCCAAAAAGGCACTTGTAACGTCATTAAGTCGGCATTGGTATCCGGATGAATTCCTATCGGCATATTGTGCGAAACTGCATTAATAGCGCGTCCGGTGCGCATATCCAATCCGACTCCGACCGCCCCCTGATGCAAATTAGCCCTTCCCTCTGATTCTTTGGTAGCCAAACGCATCATAGCCATGGCCGGATATCCTTTGTAAACAATCACCCGAACATCCGGAATTCCCTGATAGCTGAAATTTTGAAACGCATCACTGAAATGCACCAATTCTTCTATCAACGCAACATCATATTGCCCGCCCAAACTGTACAAACCGCTTAAAATGTTTGAGATATGTTGGTAAACTTCCTTAAAACCGAGTTTTTTACCCGATGCTGTTGTGAACACATTATCGGCATAATTTTTGATAACCAAAACGCCCTTTCCCTGACTGCCGTGGGCAGGTTTAACAACAAATTCCGCATGATTGGCAACAATTTTCATAAAGTCACCGACTTCATATTGATGTTCAATAACACCAATCATTTTCGGTGTATTGATATCAATGCTGTTGGCAAGTGTTTTGGTTTTGACCTTATCATCAACCAACGGATACAAATTGCGCCGATTGTTTTTTGAAATAACGTTATAGTTACGCGCGTTCATCCCTAAAACACCGGCGGCACGCAGCTTCTTTGAACGTGAAAAAAATTCAAACAGCGACAGCATTTTATTTATCCTTCATCAGCGGAGCGAATCGCTTTAATTCGGTCAAACGATAACCCGTATATGTTCCGAGCAGCATCACTATAATCAAAATAACAAAGTTCCACTCGTTGAAAGCAAACATAATGTGGCGAATGTAGTCACTGCTGATTACCATATAAGTTACAACGGCAACAATAGACGTGGTAATAATTTGCTTTGTTGCATTTTTAGCGCCCTCTTCTTCCCAAGTGATGCACGCACGTTCAATAATCCACGCGGTAATAATAATCGGGAAAAATACGGCGGATGCGGCAATTTTGAAATCAAATTGATAGCCGATAATCGTTAGAATTTGCATAATCAAAATAACAAAAATCACCACGGCAGAAATTCTCGGTACCAAAAGAAGATTAAGCTTTGTCAACCAAGTACGGATTAATAAACCGAGTAATATTATCAAACCAAAGCAAATCAATCCCGGAAAAAAGCCGGTTTTTACCAACGACATTGCAACCAGCATCGGGGTAAAAGTTCCCATTGTGGAAATACCGATTACGTTACGCATCAATACAACCAGCAAAATTCCCAAAGGAAAAATCATCAGCCATTTCAATGTATTTTGTTCATGCATCGGCAAATTGTAAATTGTATAATCAAATAAGTGACTGTTTTCATATTTTGCACGCCGACCGGCCATTTTAAACGATGAAACAACCGACTTTATAACCGAAAACCGCACTTGAGAATGGGTGCCGCCGGCAACATCCAACAGCGAAACGCCACCGCGCTGGAACACCACGAAATCTTTAGGCAGACCTACTGTTCCGGTATTAATGTTATAAATCATCCATTTGCTGCCTTCGTACACTTCCAGCATTAAATCTGCCGGCACGGCACGACGTTTTTCACCGAGTTTGACACCGCGAACAATTCGCGCCGGAATCTTTTTTGCCGCCAAAAGATAGATAATTTTTTCTGCCATTATCTTTTGATTTTTGTGTACCGGCAAAAATGAATCCACTTCCGGCTCCGGTACTTCCTGATTCAGCAGTTTAATTATTTTTTCGGCAGAGCTGCTGCCTTCAACCTTGTCTGCAAGTTTCCAAAGTTCTTTGACCATAACTTTTTCCTGTTCATCAACATAAGTTATTTCCTGAACTTTCGGTTTTTTATGATCTCTTACTTTACCGATGGTATCTTCGTTATCATAAAGCATAATACGGTAATATACATCTTGTTTTTCCTTTAATGCCTTTGATTTCATTATCATCCGATGATTTTTATCATCTTTTTCCACTTCATACCCTGCGGCAACAGCGTCTTCACTCAAAATTTTATATTCATCGCCGATTCGCGGTGTGGAGAGAGACACCTCTATCGGTTCACCCGTCGGTTCAAACGAAATGTGTGCATCAACAGTCCAGACATCTGTACGCTCATGCGGTTTAAAACTGAACCCCCAATATTCTATTTTGTAATATGTCGCAACGCCGGCAAAAATAACGGCTGCCAACAAGAACAGACACAAAATGTGTCGAATGGTAAAAAACTGTTTCATAACAAAAGTCCTTATTTTAATGTATTGGAAATTGAAACATCAACAATGGCCCGACCGCTTAAAATATTGCGACCGACCAATGCCTGATAATCAAAATTGCCTCTTTCTGTCAGCGTAAAATTTGCTTTGAAGCGTTCATTACCCATTCTGACATCCATTTCTACAATCGGTCTTTTTTCATATTCACCGGTTCTGCGAATAAGAATCTTTTTTTGCAAACGTTTTTCAAAGCTTGCTTTTTCTTTGGTCTCACGATTTACCAAATTAAATGATATCCACTTTTCGCCATCGCGCTCAAACTGTTTAATATCCGATGCATCAATAGATGAAGTGGTTGCCCCTGTATCTATACGCGCCAAAAACGGCGATTTCATCGGAGGCAAATAAATTTTTTCCACTTCTCCGATAATATTGGTAGGTGCAACACGCACAACTTTTTGCTCTTTTGCCGAATTCGGCACGATTCCCGGAACAACTTTGGCTTTTTCACCGGCGCATGCTGCAAGACCGGTCGCAAGCAATAAAATTAAAACTTTTCGCATTCAGTCCTCTATAAAAAAATTCTGATATTTGTTCCGATAATACGCTTTTTTTATATATAAAGTAAATAAAAAAAGCCGACTTAAGAACAGCCGGCTTTTATAACGTTAAAACATCAGTGATAACCTGAGAGAAGCTGCCGCCCCGTAATCTGATTTTTGATTAAGTGCCGGATGAATGTAAAATTGCAAATCCGGCGTTACGGTTGCCCATTTGGAGATACCCCATGCCCAGTAGGCTTCTATCACCTGCTCGGCGCTTTCATATAATTTTTCGCCGACAGCTGCAGCACTCAAATCATTATACGCATATGCCAACCCAATCTGATCCAAATCGTTTCTGTTAAACGGATTATTGTAAACCGCACCGAGAACATACGAATTTTTAATGCTGACCATATTACCCGTCACACCGTTGATACGTCCGAACAAAGCAGCTTTTTCGCTTATGTTTTGCTGCATATTTAACGACCAACCGTTTGTTGTTTGCGGTTGTTCGGAAACATTCGGTTGATTATAAAACATAATACTGTATTGCCCCTGTCCTAAGCCGCATATTTCCGGATTATAACCGACTTGCGCAAAAGTTGTGTAATGTTTATCATCCAAGTGATTGAAACGAATACTCGGTGCTTCAATATTAGTGGCATCTTGCGCACCGACAACAAATAGCCAATTACCCGGTGTTGCCTGTGCATACACACCCAAACCGGCATCGGCATAAGTAGCGCTGCCGTTTTGCGATAAAGCATAGTTAATAAAATTGGCTTGCTGATTGTTGTCATAATCGGTACCGTCAAACGCATAGAGTGTATATTGACCGGCACCGAAAGTCAGCCAATTATATTTGTGAGGTAATTGATAGGTATAATATAAACCGGAAAATTCCTGTTCAGATGTCGTAAAGTCATTAATACCCGTTACCATGCCCGTATTGTTTTGAATATCTTGAGCATCATTGTTATTATAAAGTACACTGGTATAACTTGCATTCAACGTGCCGGTACCATATTCATTTTGAAAAGTTGTCCATGCAACAGACGGCATAAACAGTGACTGCAGTGCCGTATGTTTACCGCTCGGCATGGTATATTGCGGCATAAGGGAATAATCTAAATTGTAGCTCAAACCATAATTTTTGGCGAGTTGGTTTTTAAAATTGTCATAACCCGCACCGAAATAATCTCCGGCTTGTGCCGTGGCTGATAATGACAATAGAATTAATGAATAAGCAATACTTTTTTTCATGGTATATATCCTTTATTTTATCAAACTTCAGAGCAGATATATACATAAAATGCATAAAAAAAAGGGGAATAGCCCCCTTTTTTACAAAAAAGTATCAAATAACTTTATCTTTTTACGGCTTTTACATAAGCTACGGCTGAATGTTCATCACAATAAGTCTGCCCGCTTCTGACTTTCTTGCCGCAGAAACAAAAATCATCATCGCGAGGATCCCCGATCGGCCAGCGGCAAGTGTGACTGTCCAAATCCACCAATTTAATATTATGTCCTTTACAAGCCTTCGGTGCGGCAACTTTCGGCATTTCAATTTCTTGAACGATAATTTCTTCTTCAACCGTTTCTGCCTCAATAACTTCCGGCTGCAATTGCATCTGTGTTTCTTCAACAATATTATCTTTTGATTTAATCGGTGAAGGACGCGCAGTTAAGCACAATCTGTGAACCTTTCCGACAATGGCATTTTTTGTAACACCCAATTTTTTTGCAATTTCATTGGCGGTTAAACCCTCTGACCACATTTTGCGCAGCTGTTCAACACTTTCATCTGTCCAACCCATATTATCCTCCAAA
Organism: Alphaproteobacteria bacterium; assembly: GCA_017479785.1. GTDB lineage: Bacteria > Pseudomonadota > Alphaproteobacteria > RF32 > CAG-239 > RUG410. Next base: position 1,915 of record JAFVBT010000024.1, on the reverse strand, counting down.
ATATTATTGTGCACACTTATACTAAATTATTTAATGGCTGTCCAGTGATATTTTATCCGTTTATTAATTTTTTTTTGAGTTTTTGTGTGTTACTATATGCAAACGGAGAGTAAATATGCGTTTTATCATTTTTTTACTGACACTGTTATGGGCAGTTCCATGCTACGCTCAACTCAAAGAGTATGAGCATGCATTTGATATTAACTTAAAAGAAGACATTCCTTTGGTATGGCGATTGCAAAAACAATATAAAAAGGATACGGCAAATTATGATTGGAAGTATGATTTCAGTTGGCGTATTCCTTCGGTTTTCAATTATGAATTTAAACAAGATATTCGTAACTTCGGAGCTTTTGAAAAGCGTATCGGCAATCAGACGGAAGATGAACTTTTACGCGATGTTTTACGTCTGCCGAAAGTTTTTTATCCCTACATCGGACCGATGTTGCACACCATCCGCGGATTGTCTGGAAAAGTTCTGGATTTGCCCGGTATTAAGGAAACCAAAAATAAGTTTCCGGATAAAATCGCATCGCGCCTTCAAAATATTCCAAATATTGAATTTGCTTCACCGCATATGTATCTGCTGTTAAGTCCGATTTTTTGGGGTGAAGATATGGCCGGTCTGGAATTTCCGCAGATTATGCAAGAAAAAGAGCCGAAAACGCCACGTTTGCGTATTAATCCGGAATTTATGAAAAAAATGAAGGAAAAAGTCAGGATATCTGATTATACCGGTGGTAAAACTCCCGATGTTTCTTTAGGTTTGCGACATTTTACCGCCGATGAAAATACCCCTCTCTCCGTTGCCGATGTCAAAGCTTTCATTAACACATTAGACGGCATAAAAAAATTCAGCCTCAGCGGTGATAACGGTTTGCGTTTAATTATGATTGACCCGATTATTTCTTATTGGGACAATCAAAACGGTTCTCAAAGAAATATCAGTGCCCTGCGCAGCATTGTTAACCCGTGCCAATCACTGGTACGCCGCGTCAAATGGAGCGGTCTGAGATATAAATTTCAGCAAGCCATCGGCATTGAAGGATTTGAATTGGATGATTGGGCTTACACTTGCGATAAAGTTGTTAAAGCGCACCGCACGGCCAATCTCCCGACCGCTCAATTAGCACAGATAAAAATTTTAAAATCCGGATATTATTACACGATATTGGACAGTATGCCGGGATATACGCCGGAAGAAAGAAAAACTCAGCGTGATTTTTTGGAAGCGGTTGTACATATGTACACCACAACCGAAACGAATCTGGAGGCAGTCCGACCGTTTAATAACGAACTCCGACGCAAATTCATTCATACGCGCTTTGAAAATATGGGCATACCGCTCATCCTGCCTTAATTTTATAAAAAAGTTGTTGCATTTGTAAAAGATAATATGTATAACCTTGTAGCAAGGTAAACTTTTTTTAAGATAAAGGTAAAAAAATGGCAAGAGTTACTGTTGAAGATTGTATTGATAAAATTCCTAACCGCTATGACCTCGTTTTAATTGCAGCACAGCGCGCCAAAGATATTGAATCGGGTGCACGCATTTGTGTTGAACGTGATAACGATAAAAATTCGGTTATTGCTTTGCGTGAAATCTCTGAAAACCGTGTCAGCATTGAAGATTTACAAAAATCTTTGGTTATGGGTTTGCAAAAATATGTTGAAGTTGAAGAACCTGAGGATGAGGAAGTTGAAATTCTGTCAGCCGAAAAAGAATTGGCCGATTTGGATGAACAATTCTCCAGTGATATGCTTTCTGATGAAGATTTGAACAATGTCATGCAAATTCACGGCGGCGATGACGACGATAACTTGGATATGGACTCGGATTTGGATGATTTGGACTTAGATGCCGAATCTGATTTAGGTGATGAATCTTTTGATGATATGGATGATTTAGATTAAT
>JAFVBT010000003.1 GCA_017479785.1 Alphaproteobacteria bacterium | reverse complement strand
CGAGCAAAATATTCATCAACGGTTTTGCTGTTAACGGTGATATTACCTTTACCCGGCATAACCCAAACACGAGCAACGGCATCTTTTCTTTTGCCGGTAGCATAAGAACGACCTTGTTTGTCCTTATTAGCCTTGCGCGGAGTCTTTGTCTCGGCTTCGGCTGCAACTGTTGCAGATTTAATATCTTTCAAAGATTCAATTTTTTTAGCCATTACAGAGCACTCCTTTTATTTTTAGGGTTTTGAGAAGCAATATCCAAAACAATCGGATTTTGCGCCGCATGCGGGTGATTTTCACCGGCATATACTTTTAATTTTGTCATCATTTGACGGCCTAAAGAGTTACGTGAAATCATTCTTTCAACTGCTTTCTGAATAACTCTTTCAGGAAAACGACTGCTCAAGATTCTGCCTGCCGTTGTGTCTTTAACACTGCCGATGTAGCCGGTATGTTTGTAATAATGTTTGTTCGTTAACTTTTTACCGGTTAATTTAACTTTTTCGGCATTAACGACAACGACATAATCGCCGCAATCCAAATTCGGTGTAAAATAAGGTTTATTCTTACCGCGCAAAATCTTGGCGATTTCAGCGGAAAGACGACCTAAAACGACGCCGCTGGCATCAACGACATACCATTTTCTTTCAATGTCAGCCGGCTTTGTTGTGTGTGTAGAAATCATTTTTATCTCTTTCTCATAAAAAATGTTGTTTAATTCGGGTTCAATATACATAAAAAAAATGTCTTGTCAACATAAAAAATATAAAATTTTCAACATTTTATCGCTGTGGTATTATAATACCGTATATCTATTTATTTGTTTTAACGAAAAAAGACAGCCGGCGTGATGAATTCCGACTGTCTCTTTCTGCTGCCTCTCATTTTGTTGCCGCTATTCTCAATTTCACGGCAACAAAAAAAGCCGCTTAAAAAAGCGACCGGAAGCTGAAAAACTATCCAAAACAATAGCGCGGTATATTCCCGCAAAGGCTTATTTTACCGCCTTCCGGCCACGCCGAAAAGCATGTAATTTTTAACGTCCCATACTATGACGGTTTTGGAGGAATTTTTCAGGTTCCTAAACAGGTCTCCCTGTCTGATAATTTATGTAAAACAAAAATTGCATTTTGTAAAGAATAAAAACGTATAAGCAAAAAAGAAACAGTCTGCCGACTGTGCCGACAAGTTAACCATTATTGATTTTTCTTATTCGTTTGCGGCCGTTTCGGGTATATCACAAGCCGTAATAACAGCTTTCACCCGTGTAATACGCATATTGTCAACGCGCAAAACTTCATACTCACAGCAATCGTCCGATGTTTTATCCCCGACACTCGGTTCATGACCAAGCATATTGAAAACATAACCGCCGATTGTGCTTTCTTCCAATTCATGATAATGTAAATTCATTGTATCGTAGGCATCTTCAACCAAATACAAACCGTCAAACTCATACGTTTTATCATCTATTTTTACGACCGGTTCTTCAGCAACTTCATCATGTTCATCTTGAATTTCGCCCACCAACTCTTCCAAAATATCTTCCATAGTCAGTAAACCGGCTGTTCCGCCGTATTCATCAACAACTATTGCCAAGTGGCGGTGTGTACGCATCATTTCATGCAAAATCTCGGAAATAGATTTATTCTCCGGCACAAACATAATTTTGCGCACAATGCGTTTTAACACATCTTTGTGCGGCTCGTCGGCACTTTCCAACAAGTCACGAATGTGAATCATCCCCAAAATCTGATCCTTATCTTCCGCACACAACGGAAAACGCGTATGCTTGTTTTCTTTAACAAATTTCATAACTTCTTCAAAATCATCATCTTGGTATATACACTTTATATCCTGCCGCGGAATCATAATTTCATGCGCACAAATCTCCGAAAAATTGATGGCATTTTGAATAATTTCACTTTCGGTATCATCAATTACCCCGCCCTTTTGCGACGCATCAATAATCAGTTTTATTTCTTCTTCGGAATGTGCATCTTCGTTTTCGTCTGCCTGTTCAACATGCATCATCT
>JAFVBT010000023.1 GCA_017479785.1 Alphaproteobacteria bacterium | reverse complement strand
TTCCGATGAGCACTTGGATGTCGATGAAGCACAACAGGGTGTTGAAGAGGCAGGCAAGGTAGATCCGGAACTGACAAAAGAAATTGACCCGCTGCGTATGTCATACAGTCAGGCACATGCGCCGCATATTTCCGGCGGCGGACACGACATTTCGGGCGGTAATTCCTTGAAAACAAATGAAATTAATGAGTCATCAAGTTTAGATACTCACAAAGACGCTGCGACCTTAAACGGCAATGGAAAAGAGCAAGAAGAAACGCATACGGAACTGCCTAAGGAAGACGTAAATTATTCCTTTGAACAAAGATCGGGCGGTGTCTTCAGCCACCATAAGGATACGCTTGATGCTGACGGTGAGGAACAATTCACGGGCGGCACAATGAAAGTTACACCGCGTATGGAAGGCGAAACAAGAGAAGAATATATTGATCGTGTGGTAAAACAGACAAACGCTGATATCAATGAAAACTCAAACTTAGCCGGAGAAGAATATCATGCTAAAATGGATATTAAGGCAGGTGATGAAGAAATTCATGTTAAACAGGAAGTTGATTACAGCAATAAAAATCATTTGGAGACCGTTCGTCGCAAAATAGAATTTAAGAATGAAGCCGGAGACGGTGATTCTTATAGTTCAAAAACAAAGGTCTTCAGAGATGACGACAACAACGTAGAACGTATAGAAACTAAATACCGCAGCCATCAGGTAGATTCAAACACTGTCGGCGAAGCCGGCGGTAAAGCAGATAAATTATTGCGTGAAACGACTGTTGCTGATGAAAACGGCAATATTCATACCGCTCAACTTTATAAAGACGGTACAACCGGCGATAAAATCTTACGCGTAACCGATGAAAACGGTGCAAAAGATTATGCTGTGCAAAGTGGCGGGAAAAAGGTGATGAAAGCCTTTATTAACGCACGAGGCGATATGAGCAAGCTCGGCGGTGACAGTCGCTAAACAGCCTTAGCTTCAATCACTAAAATCCCTGATTTTCTTCAGGGATTTTTTTATTGATTCTTTTCAAAATAAGAGTACATTATTTTCAGTTGAAAAAATTTATTATGAAAGGATAAAAATATGGAGGCTGTTGCTGTTGCCCTGCTGGTTTTGGTGGTGGTTATTTTGCTCAACTCGGCGGTGATTGTCCGTCAGGGTTATGAATATACGGTAGAAAATTTCGGTAAATATACCCGTTTGCTCACACCGGGATTTCACATTTTGGTGCCGATTTTTGAGCGTATCGGCGCAAAAATAAACCGCAAAGAGCAGGTTTTGCAAGTTTCTTCGCAAGAAGTAATCACCAAAGATAACGCCATGGTCAAAGTCAACGGTGTTTTGTTCTACCAAATTCAAGATGCGGTTAAAGCCGCCTATCAGGTAGAAAATTTGGACTATGCCATTATGAATTTGGTTATGACCAACATTCGTACGGTTATCGGCAGTATGGAAATTGATGAGCTGCTTTCACAGCGTAACGTAATCAACCAAAAACTTTTGGATGTGGTTGACGTGGCAACAGTGCCGTGGGGCGTTAAGGTCACGCGTGTTGAAATTAAAGATATTGCGCCGCCGAGCGATTTGATTGATTCCATGGCACGCCAGATGAAAGCAGAACGTGACAAACGTGCCAACATTTTGGAAGCCGAAGGTTTGCGTCAGGCTGAAATTCTGCAAGCCGAAGGTCAAAAGCAGTCGGTTATTCTTGAGGCCGAAGGTAAAAAAGAAGCCGCTTTCCGTGAAGCCGAAGCGCGCGAACGTTCCGCCGAAGCGGAAGCCACCGCAACACGCTTGGTTTCTGAAGCAATAGCCAAAGGTAACCCGAATGCGCTTACTTATTTCTTAGGGCAAAAATACATTGAAGCACTGCAAGGCATTGTTACTTCACCAAACGAAAAACTGCTGATGTTGCCGGTTGATGCCACGCAGGTTATGGGAACGGTTGCCGGTATTTCCGAACTTGTCAAGGACAGCTTGCAGAAAAACCCGAAGAAAATATCTAAGGAGCAAAAATAATGTTTGATTCATTTGCCACAAATTGGCTGATTGTCGGTTTGGTGTTGTCGGCATTAGAGCTTGTCGTGCCGGGTGTTTATTTAATCTGGTTCGGTTTTGCCGGCTTTGCCATGAGCATTATTATGTGCTTTACTGAAATGGTTGTCACAACACAGCTGATTTGGTTTGCACTGATTTCTGCCGTGTTTGCTTTAATCGGATGGTACGCTTATCGCGTTATTATGAAAAAAACTCAAACACCGCGCGAATATCGTAACTTAAATAATTCCGCCGAACAATATGTCGGTATGACTGTAACGGTTACACAAGATACCGAAGACAACAATACTAAGGTTAAAATCGGCGATACTTATTGGTTGGCATACAGCGAAAAAAATCTCAAAAAAGGCGACACCGCCAAAGTAACAGGGGTGCGCGATAATTTGATTCTGATTATTGAATAATCTCAACCAATGCCCAAAATAAAAAAATCTCCGAAAAACGGAGATTTTTTTATGCGGATATACCCGAAAATTTTATTCAATGCAGCAATCAACCGCCTTACGAACAAAGGCTTTCATTTTTGAAAGCGCGCCTTGAGGCTCGGCCTGTGCGGCCGGTGCGGCAACAGTTTTTTCCTTAATTTCCGGCTCAACTTCTTCCAGTTTGGCAGACAGTTTCTTGATGTCTTCCTGCTTATCTTCAATCCACTTAACATCTTTAACATCAAGCATATTCATATTCAAGCCCCAAAACAGGCAATACAAATCATAAGCCTGATTGAACAATTTATAAGCTGCTTCCGGATGTTTCAAACTTTGCTGTTTGGTACCGACTTCCATCAAACGCATTGCAGATGCAAGCAAATGCTTTGAAATGCACCATACTTCGCCCTCATAAGCCGGGATAACTTTCAGCATCAATTCTTTGCGCAAATTACGTACTTCTTCAATCAAATCATAAAAAGCCGTTTTACCTGTTTTGGCACCGGAAAACACCAGATGTTCTTCAATGGAAATCAGGTTCATAATGGCAATTGTCAAATCTTGATCTGATGACAAATCTTTCGGATTTACTTTTTTCGTCGCGTCTATTTTTTCAACAAATTCTTTAACATTATCAATTTTTTTCATAATAAAAATTCCTTATGTTTCATATTTAATTTTATACACATAATATATATTATTTTCAAGATGTCAACCGCCCTTAAAATTGCTTTTACAAGCAGCATTCATCTCCGCAATTTGTTTTTTCAATTTGAATATTGCTGTGCGTAATCGCAAATTTTTCACTCAGCAATGCAAAAACCCGCGGTGCAATATTCATATCACAAGTCTGAATATGGCATTCCATTGCCACGTCGTGTTCACTGATGCTCCAAACATGAATGTGGTGAATATCCGTTACACCTTTTATTTTCAAAACGGCACGTTTAATTTCCGCAATATCAATATGTTCCGGCGCGGCATTCATCAAAATATTCACAATTTTCGGAAAAGACACCACCGCCTGAAAAATCATATAGCCGGCAATTAGCAGGGCAATAATGCCGTCTATCCGATAAATGCCGAAATATACAACACACAAACCGGAAACAATTACGCCGATTGAGCCGAACGCATCTGCCAAATTATGTATGAACACCATTTTCATATTGCTGTTATGGTGTGCGTCATGATGAGAGATTTTGGCCGTTGCGGCATCAATCACCAATGCCAAAACAGAAATCCATATAATAATCATTCCGTCAATTTCTTCGGGTTTGATTAAACGCCCTACTCCCTCAATCAGTAAGTAACAACCGGATATAAACAGCAAAATCAAATTCACAAATCCCCCGATAATTTCTGCGCGCTTAAAGCCGTATGTGTATTTTGCGGAAGCTTTTTTACGCCCGATTTTGAAGGCAATTACGGCAATCAAAATGGAAAATGCATCAGATGTATTATGCAATGCATCACCGATTAAAGCCACGCTTCCGGCTACAACACCGCCGACAATTTCAGCAACTGAAAGCAACATATTAATGGCAAACGACACCAACAACAGCAGCACCGACTTTTCGCTGACTTCATGATGATGCGCCGCCCCGCAATGTATATGTGTATGATGATGTTCCATTGTATTCTCTCTTACAGAAATACAATTAAGCAGAAAAACATGTGTGTCAAGTAAAAATTATATTGACATAAAAAGATTATTTTGTTAAGATATTTCCATCAAACTACTATTAATATTTATTAAAAAAACAAAAGCTTATGAAAAAGAAATTGATTTTTGTGTACTCGTTCACTGATGAGAACGATGTACCTTTCAAGCTTGACTTTTACGAGACCGAAGAAGGTATTGTGACGGCTGATCTTGAAATGTGGAATGGTGAACCGGTGTTTGCCGATGTGGAACTTGTCGACTTGTTCGGCAAAAAAACTCATGTGCCAGCATGCATAAAAGAAATTTTGAAGCAGCCGAGCATTTCTTGGGCACAGCTTGAAAAAGTTGAAGCCTTCCAGAGAATTTGCTCTGCCAGAGTGGCATGGAGTCTCGGCTGTATAAATGCTTGCTAAAACAGTTAAAGCTAAATAAACTAAACGCCCTGCCTTTATTGACAGGGCGTTTTTTATTATAGGCTGAAATCGTATGGTCTAATATGTATTACGGCCCTCATTAATCGCCTTAATTACAGCGGCGGAAGTCGTAACAATCCGCGGCATCTTGACATCAGTCTTTGCCAATTTGTCATTGGAAGTTTCTATCCACATTCCGCTTCTTCTCATAGCTTCTTCTTGACTGAACTGCACCAACAGCGGTCTTTGGTATGCCGCTTCCACCACATCAATAAGATTAAAATCTGCTACTGCTACGCTTTTATCTTGAGTAACTTCCTTATAATGAGCACGATTGGCACCGGCATCAACAATAACAATCGCACCTGTTTCATCATCTTTAACCAGGCAATTATCCTCACCCACTTTACTGGATCTGGTCTCAAGATGGAA
>JAFVBT010000022.1 GCA_017479785.1 Alphaproteobacteria bacterium | reverse complement strand
TGGTTTTAAGGATATTGATATGTGTTATCGCATCTTGAAAGACGCCTTAATGCGTAAGAATTACACTCTGCAAAGTCGGGCAATTGAACGCTTGGAAGAAAAAATAAGGCAAAAGCAACACAAAGATGATGATTTTGAGCCAAAAGAGCCGAAACATAAGCAACCATCGGAACTTTTAACCACGGAAGAAGCCGCCGCGTATTTGAAACTAAAGCCGAATACATTGGAGCGCTGGCGTAGCCAATACCCGCACCGCTTGCCGTTTGTTAAAATCGGCAGAACAGTTAAATATCGTTTGGAAGACTTGCAGGCGTTTATATCCGGTAACCGGCAGGGTTCATAGAAAAAGGGAGCTTTTTAGCTCCCTTCTTTTGTTGGCGTTGTTTTCAGTTATGTCCGTCTATGATGTAAACCAAATCATCTAGTGCAAAAGGACATTTGTTATCGTCGGTATAATAAAATTTGTACCCGGGTAAAACATATGCCGCCGCATCTACGTATTCGTCAGTCACCGTTTTGTAAGGTGCTACACACGACATATTCTTGTTTATGTAGCGTCCTCCAAAAACACAGTTATCAAAATGAGCGGAATCTTTTTGGTATACTTTGCCATCAAATCCAAGACGAAATCCGTTAGAATCCATATATTCCGATACTTTTTCATCAAAACTAAAATCTTCATCGTCTATGTTCTCTGTGATTTCATCTTTGTAATCAGCGATAAACTCCTCAAGAGTGTCATAAGTTTTTACCCATTTTCCCGAGTAATCGTCTTTTGCAGGATAATCATAGGTTAAAGCTTCCATAACTTCTTCAACATCAGGATAATCCTTAACTCTTGCGATAACTAAGTAATGCATGTCATTCCTCCTTTCAAAAGTTACCAATTACAATACGTGTAGCCGTCAAGAACCCAAACTTCGTCATCATCTTCAAATGGGCACTCAACATCACGATGGTTTGTAAAACGACATTCGTAGTCCGGCAGAACAAAAACATCAACTTTACCGAATTTAGCGATAACATCTTTGTATTTTGCCTTTTGTTCTTCTGTTCCCATGTCGTACTTTTCGCCAGGGATGATGTAATCAAAGTGTCCGGAAACCTTGGCATAAACATCGTCATTTTCATCATCTACCCAAAAACCGTGCTCAAGAATGAACTGTTTCCGCTTTTGATTAAGTTCCTCGTTGGTGTATTTTTTACTTTCACAAGGCACGTCTTTACCATAATTGCCAAGCATTTCATAAAACAATGTCATACTGAGCTTGGGAAACATAAAAGAATATTTCCAAAAAGACGGAAATTCACCGATTATGTTTTCCCATTTGCCATTTCCCAAGTCCATTTTACCAATAATGTCGGTTTGCCTTGTTAAACTACTGATGAGTTTATTATCATCCGGATAGTCCTTAACTTTTGCCACAACTAAGTAATGCATAGTAGTCTCCTTTCCTTAAAGTGTTTCGTAACGCGGAACATAAACCGATTTTGTTTCAATGGTGTCGTCAAATCTGACTTGCATCGGGTTAGGCTGTCTGCTTTCCGTCACCGCGAAAGACGCACGCTTTTTCTCACGACGTTTGGCGTTGCTTTCTTGCTTGCGGCGATATGCCTTTTCCTTTTCACCGGCAATAAAGTTGATGATTTCCTCATCAAAATCGCCTTGCTTAACGCTTTCATAAAAGTCAGACAAGAACTCAAGCTTCTGCTGGTCGTTCAAATACTCCAAAGAGTAGCGTACAATCCGCTTGCCGCCTAAACGAAGCGTGAAAACAGAGTTGCTTTCGCCGTCAATAATCAGCTTGTTCATGCGGTTAGAGAGGTTCCACGAGTGATTTTTGAAGTGAATCATATTCTGATCCAACAAGTTCAAAATACGGCGTTTGTAACCGTCTAAAGAAAGTTGGCTTTCATCTTTGGTGGTTTCCAATTTGGTTGCGTTATATTTGTTCAAAAAGTTTTTCATTTTAGTATTCCTTTCGTAAAAAAATCCAAGAGCACCATTGCTCTCTGACTTAACTTTTGCATGGGAAAACAATAACTTCCAGAATATCAGAAATAAAAAATTTTTGAGTTTTACTGAGTTTTATCAAGTTTTATTTGCTTGTGTTTTGTTTTATAGCATTTTGAAACAAACTGCGCGAATCGGTATCCGAATCGGCATTTTCGATTCGGATTTGGGGGATTTTGTTTCTATAATCTACAAGAGGGCAATTTCTTTTTTGTAATTATCGTATTGTTTAGTAGCGAGGAAATAATCAGAAAATAAAGGTGTAAAAATAACTGAGCCGGCTAATCCTTCAAGATTAACCAGCTCATGACAATGACCGACTTTTTCTTATTTCATTTCGAACGTAATTCTTATCTATTCGCCAATCTCATGTAGCGATAAGTGATTTTGTTGGCAACTTCTTTCGCCAAGTTCTTAAACTTGATTTGTGCCAAATTGCCTTCAACTTTACTCACTTGGCATTGAACATTGACATCAACATCGTCAAAACGTAATGAAATATCGATTTTATCGCCGACGTTCAAACCGCCTTCGTTAACGATAAGTGCACCGTTGCGGTTCATTCTTAAGATTTTCACATTTGAATTCAAGCCTTTGTCTTTAGATACATCGTAGCCGAAATCCATATCTTTGCTGACAATATACTCAATTTCCGGCTCGTTATTGTACAAAGAGGTTAAATCTTCCAAGTTATTTTCATAAATGAACTCTTTGCCGAATATAAGGCCGTTATCTGTTTCTGTCCCGAGACTGTAGGCAGTCAAATCCCCTTTACGAAGTATAATCTGACCGTTTCTGATTAAATTGCCGTGCAAGTCATATTGATACAGGCCGAGATTACCATTATCAACATGAATCTGCGAACCTTTTGCCAACAGCAAATCACCTTTATTTGCCGTCATCGTAACATCTCCGTCAATACTATGTATTCTTCCGTAGAGAGAGATGCCGTCAGAACCGTATAATTGCGTATTACCTTTCTTGTTGGTAATATTGCCGTAAATATTAACAACTCCGTTGCCGTTATTTGTAACATCAACCGAACCACCGGCTAAAATAGAATCATACGTTTGATGTTTGGCTACCTCAACACCATTTTTAGCAGTAACACTCAGTTTGCCGTTTTCTATTGCTTCGCCGGTCTTGCCGTCAATACCGTTTATCAGTGCTCCGTTTATGGAAACCTTACCGTTTGAGGTAATGTCAATCTTCGGACGTACCACCTCATGCGTTGTGGCATATGCCGGTTTATCAGCACCTCCGGCAACCGAGATATTTTTAATATCTCCGACGATCAGCGGCTTGCTTGTTTGGTTATTGATTGTTATAGACTGATTGCCTGTTGATATCATCGCATCCGGTGCAACTTTACCGCTTTTTGCCGTAATGGTGATACCGTTATCGGCTTTAAGCTCAGGTAAGTGATAAAGGTATATCTGACCATCTTTATAAATTGCTTTGATATTTCCCTGCCTGTATTCGTCACGAACAAATGATTCCAATTGATTATCGCTTAAATTAATCAAGTTCTTTTCACCGGTTGTCGGATCAACCACCAAGTTTTCTTCTTTCAGCATATCATCGGTAATGGTAATTCCTCTGACCGAATAGCCGGTTTTCATATTAGTCTTTCCGCTATTTGTTATATCAACAGTATCAGCATCAATGTTTATGCCGTTGGCTGCAAAAATCATATCATCAGGGCGAACGGTAACCTTAGCGTTATCTTTATCATTATGAACATTGATATCGATTTGTCCGTTAATTGCCGACAGATTTAAGTCGGTGGTTACCATTTCCTCAGCCGTGATTGAAATGTCTCCGCTTTCGTTTGAAATATTTAAGGCATCCGTATTGATATCACCGTTAATTGTAATATCCAGGGCAACTGTCGGGTTCGGTATATCAAACGTATCGGCCAGCGGATGATTGTTGTCATAATAGTTGTTAATAGTTGTTCCGACAATACCTGTGCTGTTTGTAACAAAATGAACCCCTGTGGTCGGAAGACTATCAAAAGAAGGCTTATTACTTTTTCCGAGAATCGTCATCGGATAGAAATAATCATAAACCTTCTGTCCGCTTATGGCTTGAGATTTATCGGCAAATTCCGCTTGGCTCTTGCCGTTAACCATAAAGTTATTTGTCGCGGTTTTGGTATCGGTATTAATATTATTAAATACCAATGTGCGCGTTGAATAATTATCTACCAGCAAACCGGATTTGGTCATATTGATGGTTCCGGTACCGGTAATATTACCGTTTGTTAAACCGTTTATGGTTATTCTGGCATCTTTTGAACCGCGAATATCATTAAATACGATAGAATAATCGCCGCTTGAATAATTGTAGTCACTTGCAGGTGTATCCCATACAGTATTATATTCGTTTAAAATTTTTGTTCTTTCGGTTACTAGTCCTGTGATTATTTCATCGCCGTTAGCTTTTACATACTCAACATTTTGAATTTGATTATTTATATTTTCAATTTTGTTGTTTAAATCAATGATATTATCGCAAGATTGCGCGGTTCCCGTGCCTGTCGGGTTTATGGCCGCGATGTAGGTCACGCCGTCCTTACCGATATATTTGGTAAAGCCGTGTGCCGTAGTCGAAAGTCTGCTTGTAACGTCGTTGTATCCGTTTACGATATTTGTCTTTTGGGCACTTGAGAAACCGTAATCCGATGTGCTCAAGAAGTCTGCCATTGTCAGATTTTCATTTTCGCCGAGAGCCGCAACATAATCTTTCATCATTGTATTATATTGGGTCTGCGTTATTTTACTGCTTGCCCCTGGATCATTATTGGTATATCTGATGCATCCCATATCACGTTGTATTTTTTGGTCAAATGCGCTTATTCCTTCATATATTCCGCTTCCGCCTGTTTTGGATTCAAGCAAAACCGCACCTTTTTTGATAAGCGAATTGAGCTCATTGATTACGGCTTGCGTATCTGCTTTCTGTTCGACAAGAGAAGCAATTATCGTATCGGCATTTTCCAGTGCATGGCTGTATTCATCAATATCATTATTAACATTTTCCAACTCGGTATCTATTTCAGCAAGTATTTGTTCTTTTAGCTTCGCACCGTCGATAAACTCGCCGTCATTTAAAATATAATCGCCGTCATAAAAGCCCTGAAGCGTCGTTTTATCAATTGTGCCGTCTTGGTTGATTTTCATATATTTTGAATTGCTTGCGCCGGCGGTGATTTTACCGTTGTTATTCAAACTATGATTGTTATGAAGGTCTATGTTTACCGATGTTCCGGAATTATTAATAATGCCCCAGATGCTTTTGGTTATCCAATGAATGGTAGAATTCAATTGACCGCCGCCGCCTGAATAGCTGATATCTATATCTTTTCCCGAAGTTATATCGGCATTGGCTTTGTTGTCAATTATGTTATTAACGATTTTGGTTAATTTACCATCTTCTGTTGTGGACGCAATTGCAGCTGTACTTATTGATTCGGAAAACTGAGTCAAATAATTGTTTGAACCCGGCATAAAATTAATATCGAGCATATTACCGGCAGTGAGTGAACCACTGTTTTCAAGTGTATTGTTAACTTTGAAATCAATATACGATTTTGCTACCGGATCACCCGCAAAGTTACCGACATCCGATTTAACACTTGATAATAAATTATTTCCGGAATTGAAATCAATTTCAAGTTCATTATTGGCCAAGATTGCCGATTTATCATCCATTGCAATTTTATTGTTGGTTGTTACATTCAAATGCGATATTCCGGAGGCCTTGGAAGCCAATCCGTAAGCGCCGGATTCAATCTTTTGCCTAAAGTAATTAGAGGAGAAAGTTTCAAGAATTGCATTATGCATTGCTTCCAATACCGAATTTTTGAAGTTTATCTCACTGGTATCGGTAATTGTGTTGGTAACCTCAATAATTTCAAAAGCAACAACCCCTCCGACATTACCGGTGTAGGTAACTTCTTTCAAATCTTTTGTGCCAATACCTGAACTCGCCTGCATTTTTATATCACCGGCTTTTATGTTCGAATTTTTAATATTAATATTGGCGTTAGAGGCATAGCTGTTGTTGGCCTTTCCTGCCACATACGCTATAAATCCGCCGCCGCCGTTTGATTCATCATCTTCAACAGAGGTAGTGTCCTTAGTATAAATAGTAAAATCAGACAACGAGTTGATGTCGGAATTTTCAATGTTTGTTTCGGTTGTGGTATTAAACGAAGAGGTGGCACTTGTATCCGAAACATTGATAACTCCGCCCGAACCGTCTGTCGTTTTTACGTTATAGTTGTTTTGAGATTGGTTCAATATGAACATTCTGTTTTTGTTCTCGATACTTGATTTTAACCCGCTTAAATTCAAAATCGATTGGCCTTTAAGGGTATTAGACACACCGGTATCGGCAACATTGATAAGTCCGCCGGTTCCGGATGATTTATTTAATTTGGCCTCTCTGTTTGTGGTTATCACAACATTGGCAAGACCATCTCCGACATTAAAGTTTCCGCCGATATTAGCAATAGTGTCGGCTTCCATGTCGCTGTCAAGTCTTAATCTTGCACCGGCAACGAGTAAACCGAGATTAAATGCTTTCAAGTCGGCATCTGAGGTGGCGTTATGAGTTGCTTTGATATCGGCTCGGTTCAAAATGGTATTCTTACCGCCGACATCAAGTGTCATCTTGCTCTTATCCGTAGCTTCAGCGGCAACGGCATATACGCCGGCCGCCGTTACTTTGGTACCATTGGCATCGGCTTTGGCCTTAGAATTCAAATGTTGGTCAATATTTAACCTATTGGCCGTATGATCTTTGGCTTTCAAAACCGTTGCCGAAGTTGCAGTGTTCTCGGCATTGGCAAATGCTCCGGTATATATTCCCACACCTTGAACGGTAACGTCATGCGTTCTGCCGTATGCTAAGATATCTTTTGAACTGTTGGCACGGGCGGTTATAATATTGGTTGTTCCTTTGTTTACCAAAGTCAGCCCATCCGGACTGTCAATACCGGACTTGAAGTCAGCGTTCATAAATGCGCCGGATTCATTGTATTCGGCAATATTTATCGCTTTAACCGAAACAATATTGGATCTTGCGGTTACGCTCATAGTGTCATAATCGGTTACGATATCAATGTTCCCGGTATTAATCTTTCCGTTGACATTCTCAATGATGGCTCGGGAAATTGTATTTGCGGTTGCTTCGTTTTTCAAAACCGAAACAATGCTTGCCCCTTGAACCGGAACCGAAAGCTTCAGCGATTGCAAATCTGTATCAACCGTCGAATGAACGGTTAATTTTCCGGACGCATCAATATTTGTGTTGCCGGTAATCAGCGAAACAGCTTTATTCGTATCTTTGGCTTCCACCAAGTCCACATTGACAACACCGCCGATGGCAACGGCAACGTGTGATGTATCAATGGTAGCCTTGCTCTTGGACTTTGAATTAACGCTGATATCATCGGCATTGACTTCGGCATTTTTAATCTGTGCCAGTGTTTCCGAAGAATTCTCGTATATGTCGGAGCCGCCCGAAACCTGTGCACCGGAGGCTTCCATGTTTACTTTACCCATATAAACATTGGCATTTGAATTGGCGTTTAACAGTACATCGGCTTGCGCGCTTTCAACTTTTCCGCCTATGATTTCCGCAACGGTGTTATTGGCAATCTGAACATCTCTGACGCCGACACCGATGGTCGCACCGGTTGCTACAACGTTATAACTGTTCAAATCCAGCCGATCTGTAAGAACATCAATCGTTTTGCCGTCTTTTTGCTCTTTTTTAAGACCGTTCAGCCGGCTTGTAGCGTTTATGGCGGTATTAAATTCAGTTGTCAGATTACCGTTAACGCTTGAAACGGCACCGCTTTTAAGATTATTGCTCGCAGTTGTTGCTGTAGATAATCCCTGCGGTATCCGTGAGAATATATTGCTGATATACTTATCGACATCGCTGACTTGTTCGGCCTTAGAATATGTTTCGCTCGGTGTGCCGATTTTGATAACCTGAACATCAATCGGTAAAGATGCCAACCCCACGGATACGTTTAGTTGAGTGTTATCCAAAGCATTGGCAAGTTCGGAATTCAATGAAGATGAGCCGGCGTTAATTTGACCGTTTTTAGCCGACAAAATCTCAGATTTAACCAAATTGTTGGCGGTATATAAATTAACATTAACTCCGATAGAACCGCCTATACCGGCAAGACTGCCCATAACCACACTGTTGCGAGCGGAGGTTAAATCCTTGGAATTGACGTTTAATTGACCGTCAACGTTTAAGGTCTTTGACTTGGTATCAACATACGAGCGTGTGGTTGAATTAATATCATTAACCACGGCATTACCGGCTAAGCCCACACCTTGTCCGGTAATCGATAAACCGAAGTTAATATTGTTGGTTCTTCTGTCTGAATTGGAATAAACTTCAAGCGCACCAATCTCGGTTGACTTCGTGTTATCAACGTAAGAGGTTACGGTATTGGTAAACTCATTATCAATAACATTAACCACAGCATCAAGGCCTTGTCCGGCAATTCCTAATGCTATGGCATTGTTGTCAATGTGGTCGGTTTTATCTTTGTTGGTGTCTATGCTGATTATACCGGCTTTGATGATATCGGAATTCTTAATTCCGGCTTCAAGAGTGGAATTAACATCATTCAACAGCACATTGGTAATAAGTGTTGCGCCCTGACCGGCAACACCTCCGCCGACAATCCAGTTGTTGGAGTTTATAACCGAATTGGCATCAATATCTATTGTTCTGTTCGTATTTATAACGGCGTTATCAATATATGACTTGATATTACCTGTATAATTGTTTTTAATAGCAACGCCGACACCGGTAAAACCTTTGGCAACGCCGGCAACACCGGCCGAAACATCTAAAGTGTTTGCTGTGTTTTGTGCATCCATGTCAATAGCGGCATCTTTAACTTTAGAGTTTTTAATGGCAGATTCTACCGTGGCGTTGTAGGTATTTACAATCGGGTTAACATCCACGGCAACGTTCATTGCACCGCCGCCGGATACGACAATATGGGCGGCATTTATATCTTCATTTGCCGAGATTATAACTTTTTCGGCCGCGATATCTTTTTCGGTAGTTCCGTTATCAATCTTTGCGTAAACCTTATCTTCAACATCGTTTATGGCAATATTGGCATCAAGTGAACCTTTCATCGCACCGGAACCGGCAATCAATATTTGATGATTATCCTTTCGGTTGGCGGCATCTACCGTCAGATTATGCAGAATATCCAATTTGGAACCGTTGTCTATCAATGCACTGGTTGTGCTGTTATCTTTGGTATAAAGTATTGATACACCGACACTGCCTTTCAGCGAACCGCTGATATTACTGGTAATAATGTTCTTGATAGAGTAATCATCTGCCAAAACATACAAATTATCGGCAGTAATATCAGAATTACTAATCTCCGCTGTTACCGTATTTTCAATAACTTTTCCGATACCGGCACCGGCAACGGCCGCTTTGGAACCGCCGGCAATATCAAAGAACATATTCCAATTCCAGAAATCGCTGTCTTGGTCTAAGGAAACATAATCGTCACCGTCTTGTTTCATATTCAATCCGTCATACGAACCGTCAGCATTTTTATGCAACAGTTTATCTCTGTATGCTGCGGAAGTAACGTCATCACGCGAATATTTATTATCATCGTCCTTGGTTCCGCCCATAGAGTTAACGGCGGCGGCAGAGGCCGTTACATCGCCTTTGGCTTTAATTTTTGAATTGGTAATTTTAGCTTCAACCGTCTTTTCCAGTTTATCAACATTAACCGAGCCGGCAATAACGGCGGTCGTTTCTTCGCTCAAAGCCGCGCTGACGGTTGCTCCTCTCGTATAAATGGTTGTTTCATCATAGGCGGCAACATTTAAGCTGTTTATCAAATTAGTACTTCTGCCTGTTCCCAAATTGCCGGAAACATAGGATTTTACGACGTTATCAATAACATTAACATTGACATTGGCGGCGGCCATCAAAAATGCGCCTTTGGTGGCCACGGCCGCACCGGCCAAAATGTTGTTGACCTTTTCGGTTGAGGTGGCGGCAACTTTAATATCTTTTGCCGTTAAAATATCGGTGTGCCGATCGGTTACAGGGACTAAATTGGCACCTACCGTATAAGAATCCCCGATTTCCGCCGTTACGTCATTCTCAAATAAATTAACCACAACATCGCCACCGACACCGGCACCGCCTTCGGTTGTTAAAATATTGATGGTTCCGGCGGCATCAAGGTTATCGGTGTTTGTGTTTGCTTTAACTTCAATGTCATCCGTTGCCGTTATGGTTGAACCCAAAATTCCGGCCTTAACGGTATCATGAATGTAATTGATATTGGCACTGCCGTCAAAAGCCCAACCGGATTCGGAACCGGTAACCAAAGAACCGGCAATCGCAAAATCGCTTAAGTTGTTGTCGGCATCGGCTAAAATGCTTAATTTGTTTATATTTTCCAAGGTCGAATTGGCAACATAAGCCGCAATGTTATTTTTTACATTATTGTAATTGACTGCGGCACCCGCACCGACACCGTTGGAACCGTTTCCGGACAGATAAGCACCGCCGCCGGCAATGTTATAGATATCAACATCATTTTTAGCACTCACATCAACATCAACTTTTTTGGCATAATCATCGGCTTTGACGATTGAATTTTCTATTGCCGCCACAATTTCCGGCTTTAAGGTATTCATATTCAACGAACCGCCGACAGCAGATTGGAAACCTTGGTTTTGTTCATCGCTGTTAACGGAAGCGCCGGCACCGATTGAAATATTAAGTATCCAATTTTTGTTATCTGCACCTACGGCTAATGCGGAGTTATTCCCCGAAAATTCAATATCCGAATTATTGATGATTGATTTTACGGAGCCGGACTGACTGTTGTAGGCAATGGCCGCACCGGCACCGTTTTTATTCGATTTGGCAACAGCACCGCCCAAGAGAATGCTTTTGGCTTCCCGATGAGCATTCACCGCCAAACTGTCACCGATATTTAATTCGGAATTATTGACGGAAGCTTCTACCTTGGTATCATCTTTGGCAACATCAACACTGCCGGCAACCGAAAGCGAGAATTGTCCCAATATTTTCTGTATAATGTTCTCGTCATTATCGTTTTGGTTATTGTTATTATTGTTCAGCAGATTGTTAATGAGGTTTTCGTTTTCGTCATCATCGCTACCATCATCGCTACCATCGTCGGCTTTACTTGATATCGAACTGTCAACAGATTTTGCATCATCTTCATCTTGAGCATTCTCTATATTTTGCGGGAGATTTCCGGCATCTTTCTGTTCTTCTTTTACACCGCCCGAAAATGCTCCGGAAGCTTCAATATTAAATTTTTGATTATAAGTCGCGGCATTAACAACCAAATTATCAGCCTCAACTTCGGAGTTTTCAATGGTTGCTTTAACGTTTCGGTCAATTGAAGTAACGTTTACGCTGGCACCGATGGCAATACCCGAAGAACTTTGCTGTTCTTGAGCACTTTCAACTTCTTCTTTTTGTTGGGTTAATGCGCCCTGAACAATGATATTGGTAATTTCATCTTTAGCTTCTCTTATATACAGTATTTGCTTATCAACAAGCGCTGCCTCTTCTTCTTTCGTTAATTTTAGTTGTTTTTTCCAGACTATTTCATTGGTATTATCATCTCTTTTGATAATTCCGCCGGTGGTTCTGATGGTGGCTTTACCGGCGTTTACATCAATATTCTTGGCAATAAC
This sequence comes from Alphaproteobacteria bacterium, assembly GCA_017479785.1. GTDB lineage: Bacteria > Pseudomonadota > Alphaproteobacteria > RF32 > CAG-239 > RUG410. The sequence continues at coordinate 2,703 of JAFVBT010000022.1, read as the reverse complement.
CGTATTATCATCTGTTATGTTTGATATCTTGGCAATGGTGTCGCCGCTGATATTTTGAACGTGAATAGAGCCGTCAACACCGAGGCTTTCCGATTTGCCGCCGGTTAAAATGATGTTCATATAAGATTGCTCGGTGGCACTGTCAACATTTATGTTCCCGTCTTCGGCCTTAACCGTTGAATTATCAATTAAGGCAGTTGCGTTATTGGTATATTCATCCCACACAAAATTAGCTCCGATACCGGCTGTGCCGCCGTCAACCGTTGGTTCATATACCCAATCTTGTTGCCCCGGAAGTTTATAGTTAATCGTTTTTACCAAAATATCAACCAGACCGGCGCCGTTATAGCCGATAACCGAATTCACCGCATTAACATCAACATCACCGTCTGCCGTAATTTCGGAAGCGTTCTGAATTGCCGCCAAAGTGTTTGTATTAACTTCATTATACACCACGGAAACCGAACCCGACAACTTTCCGGCAGAGGAATTGGTTTGCGCCATGTTATTGAAGAAACCGGCCATTTTGAACTTCGGTTTCAAAGCGGAATAACTTGTCAGGAGATTTTGTTCGGCTATTCCGGATAATTCAAAAACAGGGGCAGTATCATCCGTTTTCGGTAAAGCCGGTGAAGTATCCCATTTGCCGTTGGCTTCCGAAGCAAATCTGCCGCCGACAAAAAAGCTGTCCATACCCATAATTTTGAAAGGAAATCTCAAACCGAAAGTCAAACTTCCGATATTCATCGGCAACTCGGTGGTGGCATCAACCGTAACGTTATCCGCTTCAACTTTGGACTTATCTACAATGGCATTGGTCGTATTATTCTGTTCGCTGACAATAACGGCAACCGAGGCACCGTAGTTTGCTTCGCCTTGTGTATCCGAGGTGGCGGTATTGGTTACCAAATCAACAGTATTGGCTCTGACCGTTACATCACCATCTGCTTTAACCGTGGAATTTTCTATTTTTGCGGTGGTGGTATTGTTTGTATTGTTATGAACAACCGCACCGCCGATTTCAACAGCCGCATTTTCGCCGTCTTTCCCCAGTTCAAGCTTTACCTTTTTTATTTTATTGAATATATTATGCTTAAAGAATTTATCCTGTACCCCTTTTAATGCCTTATTCATTTCCGCGTCAAAGGTTTTCGGCTTTTGCACCATCATATCCAGAACACTGCCGTCCGGCGCATTTTCTGTTTTGTGTAAACTTTGCGCCAAAACCGTTGTATCTTCCTCGGTTGTGATATTGCTATCTTTGATAAGAGCCGTTACCGTATTATTTGAGCGGTTGAGTATAGCCGAGCCGGAAAAGGCACTGTTTCCGTTGGCTTCGGCATCTGCTGCATTTTTCTCGCCGGCAACCGCTTCCATGGAAATTTCGGCATAACTGTCAGATAAATTGGTGGCAAACACGCTCAAATTATCTGTCTCAACGGTAGAGTTCAGAATTTCGGCTTGAGTATCAGTTTTAACGGTATTATTCAAAAACAACGCATATAAACCGGTTTCAAGCTGAATTGAGAAAAGACTGTCTGAGGTGAAAACCGTAGAATTTTCGTTGGTAGAAACGGCCGTTACATCAATATCACCGTTGGTTGCATTTAAGGCGGATTCTCTGACGATGGCTTTTGATACGGTATCGCTTCCGACAGCGTAAATACCGATAGGCAATGCAAAAGCAAGTATTCGGTTATTGGCATCCAAGCTTGCCGAAGTGTCGGTTGAGATTTCAATGTTTTTGGCATTGTTGCCGACGGCATTGATTGTTGAACTGTCAACATTAACGATTGCCGAACTTCTGGCACCTTCAAACTTGTCATATACATCAGAGCTAAAATATTTTTCGAAGTAAGAATCACCGCTGAACATATATTCTACTAAGGTAGGCGTTAAAAAGTTTGCATTTTCACTGGTTTCGCTTGATGCTTCGGCATGAATGTAAACGGATAAATCCGGATTTTGAGCATCGGATGCCGTTGCTTTTAAGGCGTTTATAATTGAACCATAAATATTCACTTCCGCTTCAGCCTTACCGGCAACCCCCCAAAGAGATGTCAACGCCGGTGTGTTCGCGTCAGGTGTGCAAACCGCATCTTCCAAAACATTGATAATAAATTCGCCGTCTTCAACCGGATTAGCCAAATCAAAACTTTTTTTCTGGGTTGATTTTGCCGTGAGCGAAACCGTATCTCCGGTTATATTTGAACGGTCGACAACATTAACGGTAGCTTTGGCTAAATCCACTCTTTGGTGTCTGTCAACTTCGGCAGTTGCCGAAATATCTATCTCATTAGCACCTATGTTTGCCTCTTTAATATCAACTCTGACATCTAATGTTTTGTCGTTATCGGAATCAAAACCGTCGCGCTTATGGGCAACGATTTTAACTTTTCCGCCTTCCAGACTGAAATTATCGGCATCTTTTATGTTATTTTGCACCAAACTGTCAAAAACTTGCTTGGCCTTTTCTTGTGTGGTGATTTTGCTTTGGTTTTTAACACCGGCCACAATTCCTCTATTTTCCTGGTATTCTCCGAAAACCTTAATATCTTTACCGTAAAGTTCGACATTTTCTTTGGCCATAATCCTACCGTTTACGGTAATCATGCCTTCGGACTTTTGCAATAATTCATTATATTTTTCGGCACCGTGTTCATAATCTGCAATATCATAAGTTACGCGTCCGTTATAGGCACG
>JAFVBT010000021.1 GCA_017479785.1 Alphaproteobacteria bacterium | reverse complement strand
GTCACCGACCGATAACACTCGTCCGACTTCGGACATATCGGCCGATAAATAAAACTCGGCGATTTTTTCTCTTAAAATTGCGGAAATTTCATCAGTTTGCACAGACATTTATTTTGTCCCTTTCATATATTTTTCCAAGACATTCAATTTGTTTTTGACGGATATATCAATAAATTGCGATCCGTTTTTAATAATCAGCCCGCCGATGATATTTTCATCTTTGATGTAGTTTACGATAATTTTTTTACCGAAAATAGCGGATAATTTATTTTTTAACAAATTATCTTGTTCGGCACTCAAATCAACGGCGGTTGTAACGTCAACTTCGGCGATTCCTTTGTTATTATTATACAACATTGTGAATTGCTTCATAATTTCTTCCAACAGAGGCCATTTTCTGTTTTGAGCAACAATATCAAGGCAATTAAGCATAACCTTATTTAATTGAAAATTTTTACTCAGAATATCCGTAATTGTCGTTTTTTGAGTTGCACTATACAACGGATTATTTATTTTTTGCAAAATATCAGCATTATTTTGCGCAAATGATTTTAAATCCAGAGCATTTTTATGGCACGCTTCAAGGCAATTATGTTCCGATGCACCTTCATACAAGGACTGTGCATAAATAAGAGCTGCTTTTATTTTAGAATTTTGTTTCACTATGACATCCTGTTATCTGATTTTGTTCCAGCCTTTTAAAGAAGGTTGTTTTGCTTGAGATGCGTCTTTTTGCGGGGTTTCTTTTTGCCACTTTTTAACCGGAGCTTCCGTCGGAGATAATTTACGCACAATCTCTTTTTGCGATTGGGTTGTAATCTGTCCGTTAGCAATCATCTGATTTAATAAAGCCGGAGATAGATATTTTTCTTCCAATTTATCGTATGCATCAACAATTTTTTCCATAATTTTAGCGCCCGGAGCCGCATTGATTGTCATAATATCGCGTCCGTGGAAAAATGTTAAAGAATAGCAAGGTGCGGACAATAAAACATCCGTATGATCCGGTCCGTAAATGTAGCGTAGCATAATCTTCGGCACAATTTGGCAGTTGTCAATACTTGTTGAAAAGGCAGCACTGTTTTGTATTAAAGATTCTTTTATTAATTGCTTGCCGTTTTCGGACAATTCGCCGCAAGAGCCTTTAACGGCCAGACCGTCAATCATATAACCGCTGTAATCTGCCGGTGCATAATCAACCGTGTAGCAGAATACTTTTTCCGCTTTGTTGATGTTGATTGCGGCAGACTCGGGAATTCGTGTGCTTAAAAAAGAAGATATTGTTGCGCTATTTGTTTCAACCGGTACATCGGCAACTTGTTGCGCTAATACGGAATCCTCCTCATCGCCGAATAAATTTTCGGCGGCAAGAACTTTATTTTGCGCCGAGCAAGCCAATGATAAAAGCGCTATCAGACATAATTTTTTCATGTTCATTTCCTCTCTTGTGAAGATAAGCTTATCAAAATAATAGTAAAATTCCAGTAAATTTAAACACAAAATGTAATTTTTTAAGATTTATTTTAGATATTTGTCGTAAACTTACGCAATATTAAGGAGATAAGGATGTTAACGATATTGAATATAGGATTATCTGTGCCGTTTCGTGCAGGACTTGCATTTATGATTGCGCTGTTACTCAGTTTGGTGTGCGGGTATCCGTTAATTAACTTTTTGCGTGCACACCAAAAACTCGGTCAACCGATTCGTGAGGATGGACCGCAAAGCCATTTAAAAACCAAAAAAGGCACACCGACAATGGGGGGATTGCTAATTTTGGGAACTTCAATTGTCGCCATTATTTTATGCGCCAACATTCGTTATCATTTTGTTTGGGTCAGTTTGCTGATACTTGTGATGTATGGTGCAACCGGATTTGTTGATGATTATTGGAAAGTAAAACGGCAAAATTCAAATGCCATGACGGCCCAGACAAAGCTGTTTTTGCAGTTTTTAACGGCATTGGTGGCCGCCAGTATTATCACGGCGGCAACCCCGCGCGGTATTAATACGGTTTTGACAATGCCTTACTTTCACCGATTCTTTATAAATCTTTCGTGGCTTTATGTGCCGTTTGCCGTTGTGGTTATATCCGGTGCTTCAAATGCCGTGAATTTGAGCGACGGTTTAGACGGACTGGCCAGCGGTTTGCTGATTATAGCCTTTACATTTTTTGCAGCTGTTGCATATTATTGCGGTCTGCATAATGCCGTGTCATACCATATGTTGTTTATTCCGCGTTGCGGTGAAGTTACGGTTGTTTGTGCCGCACTGATAGGTTCTTGTCTCGGATTTCTGTATTTCAATAAGCCGAAAGCTAAAGTTTTTATGGGAGATACCGGCTCGTTGGCGCTCGGTGCCATATTGGGTGCAATCGGTATTATGACCAAACATGAAATAATGTTGGCATTTGTCGGCGGCGTTTTTGTTGCCGAAACACTTTCGGTAATGATTCAGGTATTATATTTCAAAAAAACGGGAAAACGTTTTTTCCGTATGGCGCCGATTCATCATCATTTTGAACAACTCGGTTGGCCTGAAAAAAAAGTTGTTTTTTCGTTTTGGGGAACAGCTTTAATTTTGGCCTTAATCGGTTCAATAATCTTTATGTAACGGAGACGGATAATGGTGAATTTTTCGCGTCACAGTCACAGCGCATTGGCTAAATGGTTATGGACGGTAGATAAAGTTATACTTATTGCTTCTTTTATTTTAATTGCTTTGGGTGTAATCTTGGATGTTACGGCAAGTCCGGCAGTGGCACGAAAAATAAATGTTGATGATTACTGGTTTGTGCGTAAACAACTTTTTTATGTGGGAGCATCAATTGCCACAATTTTTTTGTTGTCATTGTGTCGTTTGAAAACAATCCGCCGAGTATCCATTGTCGGTTTTATTTTGTTAATAGGGCTTTTGGTTTTGACTCTGTTCTTCGGATTTGAAACAAAAGGTGCCAAAAGATGGATGAGTTTGTTCGGATTTTCCGTTCAAGCCTCCGAATTTATGAAACCGGTATTTATTATCGTCACGGCATGGCTTCTGGATTGCGGTAAAAAGTATGATTATTTTCCGGGTGCGTGGATTGCTGTTGGTTTATGCGGAGTGGTGGTCGGGCTGTTGTTGGCTCAGCCGGATGTCGGGATGACCTTGTTGACAGCCGCCGTATTCGGTTTGCAACTGTTTTTGGCCGGCCTGCCGATGTTTATTGTATTTGCATTGATAGTCTTGGGGATTATCGGCTTGGTTGTTTTCTACTTTACATTGCCGCACTTTCACGCTCGTGTAGACCAATTTTTATACGGCAGCGATGAAACAAGTTATCAAATTAACCGCGCCATGGAAGCTTTTCAACACGGAAATCTTGTCGGACAGGGGCCGGGAGAGGGAACGGTTAAATTACTTATTCCGGATGCACATACCGATTTTATTTTTGCTGTTGCCGGTGAAGAATACGGCGTTTGGATGTGCCTGATTATTATCCTTTTGTTTGCGGTTATTATTATCCGTGCGCTTAAATTATCTTTGCGGGAAACAAATTTGTTTGTTATGTATGCCGAAGTCGGTTTGGCGGCATCATTGGGGTTGCAGGCATTCGTTAATATGGCATCATCTCTGCATATTATTCCGACAAAAGGCATGACTCTGCCGTTTATCTCATACGGCGGCTCATCATTGTTGGCAAGTGCCATGGAAATAGGAATGCTGTTAGCGTTAACAAGACAAAATGTCGCATCTGAAGATAAGGACTTGCAAGAATGAATAAAGTGCAAACCGACGATATAATATCACGATTACCGCATGTTCGGGGCGAATATAGATTTGCTGAACCGCTGAAAAAATATACTTGGCTGAATATCGGCGGACCGGCGGAAGTTATGTTTTTCCCCGAAGATGTTGATGATTTGCAGCACTTTATGCAACATAAAGATGTTAATCTTCCGGTGTTCGTTTTGGGCGGCGGCTCAAATCTACTGGTGCGCGACGGTGGAGTTGCCGGTGTGGTTATTAAATTAAAAAATCCGAATTTTGCACAATTATCCATACAAAACAACGTTTT
>JAFVBT010000020.1 GCA_017479785.1 Alphaproteobacteria bacterium | reverse complement strand
GGTGCCGAGCATTATCAGCTATGATACCAAAATCAAAGGAGATATTTGGGGCGGAGATACCCTGCATATTGATGGTAAGTTGGAAGGCAATATCATGTGTAACGAAGTTATTATCGGTACACGCGGTTATATTATGGGAGATATCAAGGCAAAATCTCTCAGTGTTTACGGCACGATAAACGGTACGATTGATACGGAAGAATTGTTTGTGGCCAATAATGCCCGTTTAATAGGTAATGCCTATTATTCTCGTATTGCTTTGGAGCCGGGGGCATATGTTGAAGGAAATTGTATGCCGCGCAGCAAAACACCACACGTTCAACCGGCAGAAAATACGGCCAAAAACGAACAACCGGCCGGAGAAGGTAAAGCCGCAAAATAATGGCAAAGAAAAGCAAAAAATCAGATTTTATAGCGTTTGGCACGGTGGCGGAAAATCATCGTGCCCGTTTTGATTATAATATCAACGAGACTTTCACGGCAGGTTTGGTGTTGTTCGGTACCGAGGTGAAATCGTTGCGCTTGGGGCATGCAAATATCCGTGATGCCTACGGAATTATTGAAAAAGATGAGTTGTATATGTCAAATATGTTTATTGCCGCATATGACAACCAGGGGTATGCAAGTCATGCCGAACGGCGTAATCGCAAATTACTGCTTAATCGTCGGGAAATTATTAAAATTATAAATGCACTCAGCCGCAAAGGTTCTACTCTTGTGGCTTTGAAATTGTTTTTTGATTCGCATGGCCGTGCTAAATTGGAAATCGGTCTCGGAACGGGTAAAAAGCTTTATGATAAGCGCGAAACAGTTAAAGAGCGTGATTGGAATCGCGAAAAAGCCCGTTTGATGTCTCATTAAGTGATATTTTCATATCTATCCGATAAAGTGTATTTTTATTAAAATACATTGACTTTTTGTAATTGTTTTGTAAAATGGCATAAAACAAAGGAGGAAAATATGAAGTTTTTGATTTATGTTGCGGTTGCCGCTATGGCAATAATTATGCCGGTTACGGCACGAAATATTCAGTACGGCTATAATGCGCAGGGGGAATATGTGCCAATTGAGATAAATGGTCAACGTGTACAATACGGATACAATGCTCAAGGAGAATATGTGCCGACGGCAATCGGTGATGAGCGCGTACAGTATGGTTATAATGCGCAAGGCGAATATGTGCCGACGGCAATCGGTGATGAGCGCGTGGAATATGGTTATAACCCGCAAGGAAATTATGTGCCGAAAGCAATCGGTAATAATCGTATAGAATATGGTTATAATCCGCAAGGCGAATATGTGCCGACCTCCGTTGGCGGCAATCGTATCGGTTACGGTTACAATGCCCAAGGCGAATATGTGCCGACTTCAATAGGAGAAGATTGGTAAAGTTTAATGCTAAGCAAAAAAGTCTTCGCATTTTATTTTCGGTGCGAAGATTTTTTTGCCTCTTCTTTTAAAAGTGCGTGAATTTTTTCGGGAATGTTTTCTTTTTCTATTTGTGAAACCTGATTGTGGTAATGGTCCACAATGTGGTTGAGTTTGCCCCAAAAGCCTTTTTCAAAGGAAATAACCGTTCCCCATACCGCCATAAAAAACATTATTATGGTGACAATACTTTCGGCAATTTCCAATTTTTCTTTCATGGTATATTTTGATTTTTGCATATACCTCAGATAATCGCTGAAATTTATAAATCAACAGTGAAAAAGCAAAATGCCGCGAGATTTTATTCGCGGCACTGCATTATAAAGTCGGAAAATTAATCACTGTAACCGATTGGTTGGTGGAAAATTACAAATTCATCTTCATTTAATTTCAAAGCGCGATGCAGTTCATCAAAATTCACTAAACCGCGAATAACCGTTGCCAACCCTTTAGCTGTTGCGTATAAATAAACATTTTGATATGCAGAACCGGCATGAGCACTACCCCAACGCTTATCTGAACTTGTATATATTAAATGTACGGGTGCATCTAAAACGAATTTCTGTTGCTCAGCCGTGAATTCTATGGCATTTTCGTCGGAAATTTTTTCCAAAGCATTATCTTGAGCATTATAAAACCAAACACCGTCTTCCTGCAACAAATATACCTTCAGATTTTGTTCGTTGCGTGCGGTGGCAATTGTGCGGCGACCATATTTATTCATGCCGTATGCAACCCATAATATTTCACTTAAAGTTTTATCATCTATCGCTTTGTTTTTATTGAAAAATCTTTCTGATTTTCTTGTGTTTATCAAATCCATCAAAGCCGGTGATGTTTGCGATAAGTCAGGTTGCGGCAACTTTTTTATGTCGGCTGCATGCGCATTCAGACCGGTCATGATTGAGAGCGATGTCAGAGCTGATAAAATTTGTTTTTTCATAGCATATCCTTACATGGAATCATATTATTTTTCATATGAAATGTAAACCGATATTAGAAATTTGCAACAATTATTTTTATCTGACTAAATCAATATTTGTTATTGCGAAACAATGGAATGTTGATTATCATACCATATCATGTGTTTGGGAGGTTAGCAGTGCTGAAAAATAAGCAGGTGTGGTTTTTTATTTGCCTAGCAATTATGGAATTTGCGGGTATTGCATATTTTATAGAACATATTGCACATCCTAAATCTAATAATAATGTTGAGATATATGTTGTTTATCACAAACCGGCACCATTGGTAAAAAATGAAGTTCTTATTCCGATTAGAGCCGGCAAAGCCTTAAAAACCGAAGCAGGAGAGGCCATTACCGATGAGATGATCGGTGATGATACCGGTTTTCATATATCGGATAAGAATGACCGGTATTCGGAATTGACGGTTTTGTACTGGATATGGAAAATTTCAAAGGCAGACATTGTCGGACTGAT
>JAFVBT010000019.1 GCA_017479785.1 Alphaproteobacteria bacterium | reverse complement strand
TTGTTCTGCCATGTCCAACTTTTGGAAAGTTTCAGACATCTTATCCAACAACTTTCCGTTTATCTCACTACCTTTCAAAGGTTCATATACTCCGCCTTTGCCGTCTTTGAAATTGGAAAGCGGATTAAAATATTGTCTTTGAACTTTCAATGTGTTGTTAATTTGGGAAAGAGAATTTTTGACTTCATCTATTTCCTTATCGGAAATTTTTTCAATCTTATCCAAAATTGCAATTTCGGCATCTTCTAATCCTTGAACCGTTTTTTGCAAATCCTGCAATTTAGCATCCAATACGCTGATTTTAAAACGCAGAGTGCTGTTTTCACGCATGGCAATATCTTTTTGAATCAATGCCTCTTTCTTACTGACCTTATCTTCTATATCTTCCGGATCAATCCAAACTTCCGTATCGGCAATCTGTTTGATTTTATCTTCAACGGCAAGAGCATGTTCTTTATAAGCATTCAACTCATTCATACCACTTCCGGCTTCTTTAACCGAAGCCATCACGTCTTTTAAATTGTTCTGCAATGCCGTCACATCGGACATCAAGTCCATATAGGCTCCTCTGGTTTTATCCAACTCTTTGTCTTTACGATGAATAATTTTTGCCGAACGATGATAATAATAGTAATTATAACCGGACCAGCAAAACACCGCTGCCAGCAAAATCAGCATAAAAACCTGCAAATTGTGTGAGATATTGAAAACTTTAGCGCGTCCCGAACTGCGAAAGATAATTTCTTTATCCGCCAAAAAAGGCTTTTTCTCGGTATATTGTACCTTGCGCTTTTTCAATTTGTATTTGTTTTTCTTCAAACAGATATTCCTTTTGTAGTCAAACCTGAGGCCTGTATACAGCAAAAGATTGCAAAAATAAAGTTTTTTTTATTACTTTATCCCAAACCTTTGCACCCGAATTTTCGGGTAATATACATACTTATTTGTAGAAAAATATATGACTTATTGCTATTTTTTATAGACAGCACCGAAAATAATTTTATAATGTCGGCAGATAAATGAAAGGCATTCCGATGAAATTTGAAAATATTCAGCAAACTGTAAAACCGTATCTCACACGCCGCAACATCATAATCGGCGGTGCTGTTATAATTATTCTTTTATTGCTGAAACTCTTTACCGGCAATAATGACAACCAAAATTTCAACACTCAACCGCTGACGATGGGAAATATAACCGAAAGCATCACGGCTTCCGGTACAATAAATCCTCTGTCAACCGTTTCCATCGGCACCCAAGCCTCCGGCCGTATTGCAGAAATTTATGTTGATTACAATTCGGAAGTCAAGGAAGGACAACTGTTAGCATTGATAGACCAAGATAATGCCAAGGCAAACGTGGCCCAACGCGAAGCTGCATTGGAAATTGCCAAAGCTCAGGTCGCCGTTGTGGAAAACAATATCAAATATTATAAAAAGGCACTGGATAGAATTTCTAAATTAAACGCCTCAAAATATTCCACCGAAAAAGATTTGGAAGCTGCCGAACGCGATTATGATAATGCCGTAGTACAATTAGGTTTGGAACAGGCACAAGTCAAACAAGCCGAAGCATCATTAAATTCCGCACAGACGGAACTTTCATACACCGAAATTAAATCACCGGTCAACGGCATTGTTATTTCTAAAGCGGTGGAAGTCGGACAAACCGTCGCCGCCAGTTTTTCCACACCGGAATTATTTTCCGTGGCGGAAGATTTAACCAAAATGCAGATTGAAGCATCTGTTGTAGAAGCAGACATTGCCAAGGTTAAAGACGGACAAACAGCCCGTTTTACCGTTGACAGTTACGCCGATGAATATTTTTACGGCAAAGTCGTACAAGTGCGCAATGAAGCCGTTATGACTTCTAATGTTGTCACCTATACGGTTGTTATTGAAATTGACAATACAAACCTTAAACTCAAACCGGGAATGACAGCCAATGTTGAAATCATTACGGCAGAAGAGAAAAACGTTCTGTTGGCTCCGAATCAGGCTTTGCGGTTCTATTTGGATGACGGCACGGCTAAACGTTATCAGGACCGCGGATTATGGATATTAAACAACGGCAAACCTGAGCGTATCAGTGTAACATTGGGTGTCAGTGATGATAACAACACACAAATCATTAGTGCCGGTGAAGAATTAAAAGCCGGCGATAAAGTCATTGTTTCAAAAACTTCCGGCAACCATAAGACCGCACCCAGAATGAGAATGAGGATGCCGCGTTAATGAAACCGCTTATTGAATTAAAAAATATTCACAAAAGCTATCCGTTGGACGGTTTTGACTTGGAAATATTAAAAGGCATTGATTTAACGATTAATGCCGGCGAGTTTGTGGCAATTATGGGACCTTCCGGTTCCGGAAAATCAACGCTTATGAATATTCTGGGTTGTTTGGACATACCGACATCCGGACAATATTTATTGGATGGTCACAATGTGGAAAATCTTGATGCCGACGACTTAGCAACACTTCGCAATCGTAAAATCGGCTTTGTCTTTCAAGGATTTAACCTTCTGTCTCGTACTTCTGCCATGGAAAACGTAGAGTTACCGATGGTTTATGCCGGCATTGATGATACAACACGCGCTGAAAAAGCGAAAGCGGCTCTTGTCAGTGTCGGTTTGGGCGAGCGTTTGCATCACCTGCCGAATCAGCTGTCCGGCGGACAGCAACAGCGTGTGGCTATTGCCCGAGCCATAGTCAATGATGCCCCGATTATTTTTGCCGATGAACCGACCGGAAATTTGGATACCAAGATGAGTGTGGAAATTATGAACCTCTTTACCAAGCTCAATAAAGAATTTCACCGCACGATTATTTTGGTTACCCATGAGGAAGACATTGCTCTATATGCCAACCGCATTATCAAAATCGTAGACGGCGAGATTCACTCGGATAAACCAAACAGCAAACGAGGCAAGCATGATTGAATTTAAAACCATCTTAAAGATTGCCATACGCGCCATTCACGCCAACAAAATGCGTTCTGTCTTAACCAGTTTGGGCATTATTATCGGTGTAGCGGCAGTTATCGTCATGCTTTCTATCGGCAACGGTGCGCAGATATCTTTGCAAAATGAAATGCGCAGTATGGGGACAAATTTAGTTATGGTTCGCTCCGGCTCGTCCACTTCCGGCGGTGCGCGTATGGGACACGGTTCTCAACCGACTTTAAAAAACGGCGATGCCGATGCCATTGAAGAAAAAGTAGCCGCCGTACACTTAGCCGCACCTGTTATAAATGACAGCGGGCAACTTGTTTACGGTAATACCAACTGGGCAACCAGCATTGTCGGCACCGATAACCGCTACTTTGAAATTAAAGAATGGGATTTGGCATACGGACGTTTCTTTTCTGAAGCAGACATTAAAAATGCCAATAAAGTTGTTATTTTGGGACAAACCGTTGCCAAAGAATTATTCGGAGACATTGATCCGTTAGGCAAAACAATTCGTGTCAAAGGCATACCTTTCACGGTTATCGGCACACTGGTTGCCCGCGGACAAAGCGGTCCGGGACAAGATCAGGATGATATGATTTATCTGCCGCTTTCCACCGTGCAGAAAAAAGTTTCCGGCACTCGGTTTCCGGATATGGTAAATATGCTGATGTTGCAAACATATCGTGCTGAGGACACTTATACATCACAAGATGAAATTTCGGCTCTGCTGCGCCAACGCCATAATCTCGGCTTAACCAAAGAAGATGATTTTACAATTATGAACTTAACACAGTTTATGGAAATGATGCAAAGTTCCACACAGATTATGACGGTTTTTCTGGGCTTTATTGCCTCAATTTCACTGATTGTCGGCGGTATCGGCATTATGAATATTATGTTGGTATCGGTTACCGAACGCACGCGCGAAATCGGTATTCGCATGGCAATCGGTGCCAAACGTTGGGACATTCGGTTGCAATTTTTGACTGAAGCTCTGATTTTATCTCTGTTAGGCGGTTTGATGGGGGTTGTCATCGGTATCGGGTGTGTCTATGCCCTACCCCTTATTTCATCAACTTTTCCGGCGGCCTTATCGGCATTTTATGTGGTATTGCCGTTCAGCTTTTCCGGTATTGTCGGCTTAATATTCGGCTTTTTCCCGGCCTACAAGGCCTCGCTGTTAAACCCGATTAACGCTTTAAGATACGAATAAAATATTCTCAACATAAAAGTTAAATTTTAGCAGAAAACTCTTGATTTTGATACTGTTTTTTGCTACAATGCAAACATAAAGAATGTAGGAGAATGACTATGATTAGTGATGCTATGAAAGAAATATTGGAAGATACCATGACAGAATCAGAAAAAAGAACACGTGATGAAGCTAATCGTCGTGATGCCGAGAAAAAACTTCAAGAAGTAAGAAGACGTGCGGAACAAAGTGATTTAAAAGATAGATTTATCAACGCTGTTCGTAATGATAATGTTTTCACAGCCAAATCAATTGTAGACAGAGGACTTGATACTTCCTTTTTCGATGAAGGTCTGGCCAGTCATACCTGCAATGTCATATCCAATGTTAAATCAGCAAATATGTTGGAATTTCTTTTAGGCCTTATGAATACAAATAATACAAAGCATAAAAAGGTTGCGGAACTTTTCGTAAAGGAGGCTTTATATAACAATAAAACTTGTCCAGATAGGATTATACAATTGGCCAAAGAAAGAGATCTTTCGTTAAATCCGGCGATGGAAGGTCTGGCATACCAATTAAAACATTCTTCTGCCCTAGAAGTTATCGGTTTGTATCAAGAACTGGCTAAAGCCGGTGTCAGAAAAGAGTCATTTGACCTAGAGTTTATTGCACGTTACTACAGTTCATCTAAGAATGGGACTGATACCGAATTCGGTTGGCGTGATCCGAATCCGAAAGCAGCCGAGGAAGCGAAAAAAGTATTTATCGCCGTAAAAGAATCTCTGGCAACTTCTTCAAAAACTTTTTCCAAAGATTATGGAATAACTGACATAGAACGCGCCTGAATCGAATAAGCGAATTCTCTTCATTTTTACAAACTATCCAGCAGTTCTTCCAAATTTTGCGGAGCGGATTTTGCCGGTTTCGATTCGGAGGTACCTTCTTCCTCTTCTTCAATCAGCGCACCGATGGCATCGTCCTCATCTGTTTTGGATGTTTCAGCCGCATATGCCGGTGTATCTTTAACCGTTGTCAGCATAATATCGTGCCAAATTTCAGCCGGCAAGCTACCGCCGCCAACCTTATTCATAGGCTTATCGTTATCGTTACCCACCCAAACGGCGGCAACATATTTATTGGTCCAACCGATAAACCACGCATCACGATAATTTTGCGTTGTACCGGTTTTACCGGCAGCAAATATCGGCAATTTTGCCTTATGCCCCGTACCTTGATTAATAACTTTTTCAAGCATTGAAGTCAGATTTTTAACAACCGCCGGTTCTATAATTTGTTGTTGTTTGTCGGCTTGACGAACATATAATTGCCTGCCATCGTGCGTTGCAACCTCATTAATTGCATGCGGCCAAACCGATTTACCACCGTTAGCCAATGTTGCATAAGCCGCAGCCATATCTATTACTTTAGCCCCATTCGTACCGAGTACCATGGACGGTGTTAAGTCCAAACGTGTTGTAATGCCCATTTTATGTGCATTTGCGGCAATATCTTTTAACATCAATTCACGCGATAAACGAACTGTTGCGGCATTTAAAGAATGCACCAAAGCAAAAGTTAACGTTACATTGCCGTAATAACGCTTGGTATAGTTCTCCGGTTTCCATTTGCCGATGGTTATCGGCGCGTCACTAATCATACTGTCCGGCGCAAATCCGTATTGTAAAGCCGTTAAATATACAAACGGTTTGAAAGCCGAACCGGTTTGTCTCTTGGCTTGTACAGCTCGGTTGAACTGACTGCGGTTATAATCCACACCGCCGACCATAGCTTTAACGGCACCGTCCTTATCCAAAATAACCACAGCGCCTTCAGTCACATTAAGTCCCTTTGCTTGTTCAACCTTGGCGCGCAAAATTTTTTCGGCGGTTTCCTGTAAATTTTGATCCAGCGTTGTCATCACCACAATGTCTTCGGTACGTTCACCGATAAACCCGTTCACTTCATTGTATACATATTCGGCAAAATGCTTACCGCCTGTCACCCGATATTGCTGTCCGTTGCCAATCGGCATTTGCCGTGCCTCATTATATTGTTTTTCGGTACTAAATTTATATTTTTTCATATTTTGCAACACAATATCTGCCCGCTTTAAGGCCTTTTCACGCTGCAATATCGGATTATAGCGATTCGGCGCTTTGAGCATTCCGGCCAACACGGCAGCTTCACGCAAATTAAGCTGATAAACACTCTTATTAAAATACCAGTTGGCGGCAGCTTCAGCCCCATAATTACCGGAACCGAAATAAACACGATTCAAATAAAGAGCCATTATCTGCTTTTTGCTAAACTTTTTTTCCAGCCAACGTGCCAATAACAATTCCTGAACTTTACGCTTAACATTTTTATTCGGTGTTAAAAAAACATTTTTCGCCACCTGTTGAGAAATTGTGGATGCCCCTTGTGCATAGCGGCGACGAAAAACATTGGTAACCATAGCTCGACTGAAACCGACAATATCAAAACCGGAGTGTTTGTAAAACCGTCTGTCTTCAATGGCAATAACCGCATTGGTCAAATTTTCAGGCAGTTTATCGGGATAAATAACTTGTGCATACACATTGCCGAACTTTGCAATATCATTGCCGTTTTCAGCCATAATCACCGTAGAAGGCTGACGCGTGCGTGATACAGCCTTTTGGATATCCGGCATTGTGGCATAACAATAAAGAATATAACCGCCGACAACCAAAAGCGCAATCAATACCGATAAGCACAAAAACTTAAACAGTTTCCATATCCTAGAGGATTTTTTAGAGGATCTGCGCTTTTTATTCTGTATTTTCTTACGCGGTTTTTCTTGTTTTTTATTTGCTTTAGTCGGCATATTCTTTTCTCCGTAAAATTTTGTTTTATTGTAACATCGGATAAGTTAAAGAAATCATAAAGTTTGGGAACAAATTTTAAAAGACTTTGCCAACGGCAAAAACTTGTCTATATTAATCGTAAGGAGATATAAGATGAGTAAAGTTTGTCTGATAGACGGTTCGGGATATATTTTTCGTGCTTTTTATGCCTTGCCGAATATGACGGCACCGGACGGCACACCGGTTAATGCCGTTTACGGATTTATGACCATGTTTATGCGCTTAATGAAAAATATTCCGTGCGACTATTGCGTTGTTTTGCTTGATGCCAAACGCGAAAATTTCAGAAATCAAATTTTTAAAGAATATAAGGCCACACGCGCCGAAGTTCCCGAACTTCTTATACCGCAATTTGACTTAATTCATCAAACCATACAGGTTATGGGATTCCCTTATGTCTTGCAAGAAGGATACGAAGCTGATGATTTAATAGCAACATACACCGCACAGGCATTAAAAGCCGGCCATGAAGTAATAATTGTTTCTGCCGATAAAGATTTGATGCAGCTCATCCGCCCCGGAGTTTCTTTTTATGACGGAATGAAAGACAAGTTTTTTACACCGGAGGACGTTAAGGAAAAGTTTGGTGTTTATCCGGATAAGGTTGTTGATGTACAAGCTTTAGCCGGTGATAAAACGGATAATATTCCCGGTGTACCGGGTATTGGCTTAAAAACCGCGGCCGAGCTTGTTAATCAATATGGCTCATTGCACGATATTCTTGAGAATGCCGAGCAAATTCCGCAGGCCAAACGCCGCGAGTTAATCACTAATCACAAAGAAGATGCCGAAATATCCTTAAAGCTTGTCACATTAAAAGATGATGTTCCGGTAACTCATGATTTGCAGGAGTTCAGATGCTGTACCCCGCAAGGCGATAACTTATTGAATTTTGCCGACAAGCTCGGTTTTAAGAGTATTCGTCCGAAACTGGAAAAATGGATAAATGAGCACAGCAACACAAATGATTTAACCACAGATACCGATCAACAACAGCCGGCGACCAAAGAGTTTGTTTATAAAACAATAAAAAAACAAAATGATATCAACGAATTAAAAAATAAAATTAAAGAATCGCATCAATTATTTTTTCAAGTTTTATATGATGGTATAAAAATTGCCGGTTTCAGTTTAAGCACAACACCGGATGAGGCTTACTATCTGCCGTTACCGCAAAGCAACCATACCGATGACTTGTTCTCGTTTTCAAAGCAATCCGGCGATACGGATACAGATATGAAAACCGTTCTTGATTTTATTCGGGAAATTTTGGCTGATAAAGATATCCTTAAAGTGACAGCCGATTTGAAAACTCAATGGCACCAATTACAAACGCTTTACACGGAAAACATTGATATTTTTCCGTATGACGATATATCGGTTATGTCATACGATTTGGACAGTTCCGAACATGAACATTCATTACCGGCTTTAACCCGTCTTGTCTTAAACCGCGAATTGACCGAACCTAAATTATCAGCTAAAATCAAGCAAATTGATTTTACGGCAGAAGAATACGGACCCTATGTATATGCAACGGCAGATTGCATCGGCAAGATATACCCTAAACTAAAAGAACGTATTTTCAAAGAGAAAAAGAATTATGTTTATGAAATACTTGATAGACCGCTGATTAAAGTATTGTATAAAATGGAAAAAGCCGGCATTAAGGTTAACGAACAAAAACTCAAAGAATTAGATTCCGAGTTTTCCGAGAAAATGGCAACTACCGAAAAAGAAATTTACAACTTGGCAGGAGAAAAATTCAATTTAAATTCGCCCAAGCAAATCGGTGAAATCTTATACCTGAAGCTCGGTTTGAAAGGAAAGAAAAATGTTTCCGGCAGTTTTAATACCAGTGCCGAAGTTCTGGAACAATTGGCCGAAGAATATGAAATAGCCGCCAAAATTTTGGAATGGCGCAGTTATGCCAAACTTAAATCAACCTACACAACCGCACTTTTGGAAGTTCGCGATAGTACCGATCGTGTACATACAACATTTTCTCAGACGGTTGTCAACACCGGACGTTTGGCCTCTTCTAATCCTAATCTGCAAAACATTCCGAACCGCAGCGATATCGGTCGAAAAATCAGAGCCTGTTTTGAGGCTTCTCCGGAATATATGCTGGTTTCCGCCGATTACAGCCAGATGGAATTGCGTTTAATGGCATCAGTTGCTGAAATTAAGGCCCTGCGAGATGCCTTTGAGCACGGTGCAGATATTCATGCCGCCACGGCAGCCCGTGTATTTAACTTGCCGCCGGATAAGGTAGACAGAGAACACCGCAGTCGCGCCAAAGCCATAAACTTCGGCATTATTTACGGCATTTCGCAATTCGGTTTGGCCAAACAACTCGGTATTCCGCGCGAACTGGCTAAACAATACATTGATTCTTATTTTAATATTATGCCGGAAATGAAAGTTTATATGGATAAAACCATAGAATTTGCACGCCAAAACGGCTGTGTATTCACTCCGTTCGGCCGTAAATGTGCCCTTTTGGGCATCAACAGTCCGAACCAACGCGTTGCATCTTTTGCCGAACGTGCGGCAATTAATGCTCCCATTCAGGGCGGTGCCGCCGATATTGTTAAGCTGGCTATGCAACAGGTTGATTATGCATTGGCAAAAAACAATTTTGATGCAAAACTTTTGCTGCAAGTCCATGATGAATTGGTATTGGAAGTTCATCGGGATCAAGTGGCGGAAGTTTCGGCTTTATTGAAACAAATTATGGAAAATGTTGTGCCGACGGCAGTTAAAATGGTTGCGGAAGTAGGCAGCGGTTTAACATGGGATACGGCACATTAGGAAGATTTTTATGGGATACTGTGACTACTGGAACAAGGCTTCAGCCATAAACGTCAATTATCATAATGAAGAATGGGGTGTACCGGTGCATGATGATCGTCGTCAGTTTGAATACCTGATGATGGAAGTTATGCAGTGCGGTTTAAGTTGGCAAATTGTAATTAATAAGCGCGAAATTTTTCGCAGCTGTTTTGATAATTTTGATTTCAATAAAATCGCCGACTATAATACTCAAGATATAGAACGGATTATGCATACGGAAGGCATGATAAAAAGCCCGCGCAAAATTGCGGCAATTATTCACAACGCACAAAAGTTTTTAGATATTCGCGCCGAATTCGGCAGCTTTGACGCTTATTTATGGGCATATACAGATGGAAAGACCGTATTATATGATAAGCACGGCGACGGTTATATTCCGGTCAGCAACGGCCTGTCGGCAGCAATCAGTAAAGATTTAAAAAAACGCGGATTTAAGTATATGGGCGAAATCACAATATATTCACACCTGCAAGCCTGCGGCATCATCAACGACCACGACCAAAATTGCCCGCGCTATCACTATATCAACACGCATTTTCCGACAATCCGTAAGCATCTGGATGCTGAAAAACAGGTACAGTGCTTTAAATAAATATAAAAGCACCTTACCCGAACGATAAAGTGCTTTTGTAATTAACCGAACCAAAGCCGGAATCCCGTTAATATGAGCGTCCGCCCTTGTGATGATGGAAATGGCAGGTTTTGCCGTCTTTGCTTTCCTGACTTTGTTCTTTAACCTCTTGCTCAAATTCTTCTTTTGAAGAAACCTTAAAGTCTTCATTTTTTTCCGGTGTCATCATCTCCGTCGGGTCATAGTAATCCTCAGGATAATACCCCTCAGGATAATCCGGAGCAGATGTCATAACATAATGCCCAAGACCCAAAAATGCGGCAACTCCGGCGACACTTGCAGCGCTGATGCCGCTGGCTATCTTTAGGGTATCCAGTTTATCTTCATAAGCATTTCTTTCACGCTTCAGTATGCCCTTAATATCATAAACATAACTGTTTTCTCTCAAGGCCTTGTTTAATGAAGATGATTGTGTGTAGGATATACGTGATAACCCTTTAACCACCCTGTCTTCTTCCAAATTCCCTTCAAGAGCATTTTTGGCCTTTACAAACATATGAGCCTTTTTCCGACGTTCTTCATCGCTTCCGTCTGTTCTGTATTTCAGTAATTCGGCCTTAAGCGCATTCTTATCTGCACCGGTACTGACCTCATAAAGGACAAGACAGGCGGCCAAAAATTTAATTTTATGAAAATCCTTAATTTTCGGCGTTGATTTTTCTTTATCTTTTTCATCGGCAGTTTTCGAATCATATTTGTATACAGAGAAATGATCGGCAACATCTTTTGCCAGATTATTGATTATTTCTTGCGGCATTTCTCTGATATCGGCAGCCAATTGCTGTGGCTCGACATCGTTAAGTAAGCTCACAGAAAATACTTTCGACACCACCCCATTATCTCGTATCAAATAATCAACCGCATTCTGAGAATACGGCATTATATCCATCACCAAATGATGTAAACTGCCGTCCTTTTGAATTTTTTCTTTTATGATCCGCACTTCTTCTTTACGCTTTTCTTCGGCTATTCGCTCTTCTTCTTTACGCTTTTCTTCGGCTATATACATTTCTTCAGCCTGTTTGAAAGGTAACGTTTCCTTTTCGGCTTCAGGAACAGATTTCATCACAGTCATATAATAATCAAAGAAATTTCCCCTTTGATTATATTCAACAAAATCCATCATATATTTTATATCATATTCGGATAATCTGCCGTTGCCGATTCGTTTACGGATTTCATCTGCATTATCTTCTTGCAAAACTTTAATCAACGATTTATCTGCATTATGATAAGTCTGTACAATATCCTTTATGAAAGTAAGTTTATCTTCTTTGATTTTTTTACCTTCCGCCAATTTATCAATATCCAACTGATATCCGGCTTCAAGGGCTTTTATAGTAACAAATTTCAAATCGCTGTCCCTTGTATACGTTCCAAGACATTTGATGAAGGTTTGTTCAAAATCAAAAGCTTTGATATCTACACCAATCGCGACACATTTTCCCAAAACACCAAGATCTTCGGTATTTTGAGCAAATGAAAGTAACAACTCTTTTTTTCCTGCGGCGGCTTCAATCACAGTCATATACTTCACACCGTTTTTAACGGCATTTTTCATAAGTTTAGTACCGAATTCCACACCTTCACTGGTATTGGCATCTACATGACTAAGCAAGAATTTAACCATATCCGGACTATTAACGAACTGAGTCAGATATTTGTGATTCTCCGGCAGGTGCTCCATAAAATCTGGGCCGATAATACCCAGTTCCTGAGCTATTTTGACTGTTTTTTCATATTCGGACACTTTACCAAGACACATTGCTTGTGTAAGATAAAAACAAAAGGTTCTCAAGTCGGAAGATTTTTCCCATCCGGGCATCAAAGGACCTTGTTTAACGGCTTGTTGATAAAAATAGTTATGATTCGATAATTTTACGTGCAACTCTTTGGCTCTTGCCTCACGTCTGGCGTCCTCCTCCTTACGTGCTTTTTCTTTTTTCTTTTCTATATGTTTGTATATCAGATTAATAGTTACTTCTCGCTCAATAGGATGGACACCATCAAAATCCCCATGAATACGAGTATTTCTGGTCCAATTATCGTAGCCGCCACGTTCCTGTAACCAAGCCTCTTTTTCACTATCACTCATTTCAACCCACTTGTCCCCATCCATCATACTTCTCCTTTGTGTCACGTTTCCATACTTGCAGTATAGCAAGAAATAACAATAAAGTCAAATAATTTCTGCTAAAATTAAACTTTTATGTCAAAAATTTTAACATTGACTTTTATAACAACGCTTGTTAGACTTACTCAAATCTTTTACTTTTAATTTGTTATAATTATGGACGATAACGATTTTTTACATGACCCTTACGACTTGCTTGGAAAAAATCCTTCCCGCAAGTGCAGAAAATCTCAAGTTGTGCCCCCAAAAAGCGCATCAACAGAGAAGAAAAATGTCACGCAGAATGATGATTTTTATATCTTGCGTGACGACAGCTTGTAAAAGTTCCTACTGAATATTAATGAAAAAGGAACCCGCCGGCCTAGCCGGCGGTTCTTCTTATACGCCTATAAGGCTCACTTTACCAGCACACGCCTAAAGGGCGTACTACAATCTGACCGGGCGACTATTACTTGCTACCCGTAAACGGGTCTATATCTAATGTCATTTGACTGGCTTCAGCATCCTCTTTTAACTGATTTCTTATGTATTCGGCTATCTTTTTATCATTCTTTCCTGCCGTATCCACATAGTATCCTCTACACCAAAATTCCCTGTTGCGATACCGAAATTTTGCATTTCCCCATTTATCGTATATCGCTAAGCTACTTTTTCCTTTAAGAAAACCCATGACGCTACTCACGGAATATTTGGGTGGTATTTCTATTAACATATGAACATGGTCTGGACATACCTCTGCCTCTAATATATTCACTCCCTTGTGGTTGCATAATTGCCTAAGTATCTGTCCTATTTCCAGACGGCGACCCCCATAGAACGCTTTTCTGCGATATTTTGGGGCGAATACAATATGGTATTTACAATTCCATGTTGTATGTGCTAATGTGTTTGTGGTCATTTTAAAACCTCCTTTATATCATTTTGTTATTCAGTGGTCAGACTGTATAACTCACTATATAAAGGAGGTTTTACGATGTAAAGCTGTAAGCTTTCCGGAACCCCCAGACTATCTGGGGGTTTTCTTATTACAA
>JAFVBT010000018.1 GCA_017479785.1 Alphaproteobacteria bacterium | reverse complement strand
GCTGAAGAAACCGGAGCCGATTTATATAAAATTGAACTGGTCACACCTTATCCTGCAGAATATAAGGCGCAAACAGAACTTGCAAAAAAAGAATTGGCTGACGGCACCCTGCCCCCGATTAAGCCTTGGCCGGAAAACATCGGCGAATATGACGTCGTATTTGTGGGCTCTCCTGTGTGGTGGGGAACAATGGCAACACCGGTGCGCACATTCTTAGCTTCCGGTGCATTAAAAGGTAAAACAGTTATTCCTTTTGTGACACATGGCGGCGGCGGAGCGGACGCTTCCTTTGCAGACACAGCAAAATTGTGTAAAGGTTGTAATGTTATTACAGACGGTTGGTCCAACTATGGCAGTATCACGTTGGGGGTTGGCAGATGGGCAAAGAAAAGTATGGAAAAAGCAACCAAATAAAGAAATGGATTCAACCGCTAAGATTGACTATACAGGCCTGCTTTATGGCGGGTCTGTTTTTGCCTTTAATCCATCCGGAAACGATAGCGCATTATCTTTTTTGGACGGTGTTGGCGGTTGGCGTCTTTTTTTGCGGATGGGTGTGCCCTTTTGGGGCTATTCAAGATTGGTTTGCTTGGATTGCAAAGAAATGTAACCTACCTCGCTTTAAAATGCCTTGGAAAATTCAAAAATACCTGCAATGTTCAAGGTATGTCTTCTTTAGTTTGATGTTTGTCGGCGTAACCTTTTCATTTTTAAATGCACGATTTTATTTTCAAGACAATCTTGTTCACAATATGCTTTCATGGACAAGCGGAATTACGCTGGCAATCTTCTTGATTATCAGCCTATTTTTTGATAGACCGTTTTGTAATTATTTTTGTATGAAAGGCGCCGCCGACGGATTGATGAGCATTGTTCGTCCAATTGGCATTAAACGTAATGACAAAACGTGTGTGCATTGTCACTTATGCGATAAAGTGTGCCCTATGAATGTGCGGGTGGAAAATACAACTTTTGTTCGGCATCCAAATTGTATCAATTGTATGCAATGCCTAAGTGTCTGTCCTAAAAATTGTATCAAATTTTATTTAATGAATATTCATCTTAAAAAGGAGAAAAAATGACTAAAGTAATGATAATAAACGGAAGTCCGCGTAAAAACTTTAATACGGCGAAAATGTTGAAAGAAGCCGCCCGTGGAGCGCAAGATTCCGGTGCCGAAGTTGACTATGTTAATCTTTATGACATAAATTATAAAGGTTGTATCAGTTGTTTGATATGTAAACGCAAAGGTGTTGAACAACAAGGTTTGTGTTTTTATAAAGATGATTTGCGTCCCTTATTGGAAAAATGCCTGAATGCCGATGCCGTGATTATCGGCTCACCGGTTTATCATTCATATCCGAGCGGTATGATGCGTAGCTTTTTAGAGCGATTTATGTTTCCGGCACACACTTATATGATTGATAAACAAAACGGCGGATTGAAGCGTGTTTTGGACCATACACTGCCAACAGCATTGATTTTTACGATGAATGCAAATGAGGAGCAATTTAGGCAACATCATTATGATGTGGTTTTAGGTGATAACGAGACAAGTTTGCGCGCGGTGTTCGGTTATTGTGAAACATTATATGTATTTGACACATTCCAATATACCGATTATGCTAAATATGATTGCGATTTGTTTGATGCGGAGCATAAGGCAAAAATGCGTGATGAACAATTTCCGAAAGATTTGCAAAAAGCTTATGAGCTCGGGAAACGTTTGGCAACAATGAAAAAATAGGAGAATAAAATGATAATACAAGCAGTAAAATTTTGTAAAAACGGATTTATGACCGAGCCGTTTGCTTTCGGCGGAGAAGAAGGAACCGATAAGTTTGATGCAAAACAGCTTTATCGCTCTTGCTTGCAAAATTATCTGATTGATACCGGTGATGAGGTTATTTTGGTGGATACCGGTTTGCCGGCAAATTTTCCGGAACAAGTTCCTGATGAAAACACCTCAATTTATATCGGTCAGTCAATTAAACCATATATAGAAGCACTCGCCGACTTAGGCTATAAACCGGAACAGATAAGCAAAATCTTGATTACG
>JAFVBT010000017.1 GCA_017479785.1 Alphaproteobacteria bacterium | reverse complement strand
TCTTCCAAAAAATCTGCACTCCATCAACTTTGAGACTTCCAAAGTCATGTTCATTATTTGGGTCATTATCGGAATTAAAATCTTTGAAATTTCTGACTGCTTCGAAAATCATAGCTTTCATCACAAGTCCTAAGCCATCAATGCCGGCGGTTATCACTAAGTCGCCACCGCTAAACGTTGTTCTAAGCAAATCGTTAAGTTCTCTGATTTTCTTCTTTTTATTCGGATTGTTTTGCCAATCGTCATCTAAAATATTTTCTGCTGTATTCATATCTAACCTCTTGATTTTACTAAATTATCTTTACATATTCTATACTGACATATCCACGGTAGAACGCAAGTACTTTTTTAAATAAAATGATGATTTTTCAATAAGTTAGTATTGTTTTTATGTAACAATTTATTACAGAAATATTTTTATTGTTTTTTAATGATTCATTTTATATAGTGAGTTTTGTTGGGATAGCCCATATCTCAATAAAGGGAGTACAAACCCTGAACAATATGGGCAAATGGGACTTTTGTATCAAAACAAAGGTCATTTTGCTGTATGGGCTCACCAAATTGGTGGGTGCCAGCGGAAATAAGGCTCTGCTCAAATATGCTGGGCTACTTCTCATATTGTTCGTAGTTTGTAACACCCACCGCCTTTTATGGCAATAATTTGGATGGGCTGAATGGTAGATGTTTTTTTGAGTATATGCGCATTTTTCGGCCACCGCGACACACCGGCGACAGAAGCAGTAGAAAGCAAAGTTGAAGAAACTGTAGAAAGTCTTATTGCACAAGGAGTAAATGAATTTTGGGTATGTAATGAGGGAAATTTCGACTGGATTTCCCGTATGGTTATGTCCCGAATGAAAGAAAAATACAAGCATTTTATATATGTCTGCTACGTTAGTGCCTATAATCCCAGTAAATTTTCTAAACCGCGCCGTGAATGGCTGGAAGAACGCTACGAACTTGATTATCCTTATGAGGCGGCAGACGGACACCCTAAATTTGCTATAGAACGCCGTAACAAATATATTGCCGATAATGCGGATTATATCATTTGCTTTATCTTAGAAAAATCCGGCGGAGCATATAAAGCGGTTAAGCGTGCTGAAAAAAACGGGAAAACTATCATTAACATCGCAGATATGATTGATAGAAGATATTTATAGGTCATGCATTTTTTTATTGAAATTCTCTTATAAATGTTCATAATAACCGCATAAATTTTCACAAACAGAAAGGTATAAATATGAATAACAAAATTACATTATCATTAGGTGCTGCGGCCATATTGTGTGCCGGAATAGGCATCGGTTGCACAATTAAATGTTGCGGGAATAAAATGGCAGTTGTTGACGTTGCTACTATCGTTAATAAATCTACCGAAGTTAAAGCCTTAAAAACCGATGTAGAAACGAAAACACAAGAGTTGACACTATGGTTGCAGGGTGTTCAAAAAGAAGTTAAATCTGAAGGAAATAAAGAAAAACAAGAAGCTTTATTACAGCGATATAATGCTGAATTTGTGCAAAAACGTGATGAGCTTTCTAAAGATTATAATGAAAAGCTACAAGCCGTGGATAAAGATATCAATGATACCATTATCAAAACGGCTAAAGAAAAAGGGTACAAATCCGTAATTTCTAAAGGCGTTGTTATTTATGGTGGCGATGACATTACAGAAGAAGTTATCAAGGTTATTAAATAAAATTTTCATAGCATTTTATAAATAAAAAAGGAGCCTATTATAAGCTCCTTTTTTTTCGTTTTTAATATCGGCTCAGTTAGATACCCATTGATGGAATAAGCCTTTATTCATATAGCGCTCAGTAATTTTATTAGCGATAGATCTAGGCAAGTTAAGGAATCTAATCTGTGCAACGCCGTTTTCAACTTTAACGACTTTGCATTGAGCCATGATATTAACGCCTTCAAATTCGATGGAAAGCTCCATCTTATCACCGGCTTTCCAATTATTCTCATTAACGATGGTCGCACCATCCTTGTGCAATCTTAAGATTTTCACGCTGGATTTCAGGTCTTTATCTTTTGTAACATCGTAACCGTAACCCATATTGTTGTTTAAGACGTAGTCAATTTCCGGTTCATTAAAATTCAACGCTAACAAATTACCTAAATCATTTTCAGCCATGAATTCTTTACCAAATACAAGACCGTTATCTGTTTCATTGCCGAAACTATCGGTCATCAAATTACCATCACGAAGTATGACCTGACCATTCATAATCAAGCTACCGTGCAAATCGTGTTGATTAAGCTTGAGATCGCCTTTATCGACATGAACTTGTGAACCTCTTGCTAATGTTAAATTGCCTTTAGGAGCAGTCATAACAACATCACCATCAATATTATGGACTTTTCCATAAACTGATACACCATTAGAGCCATACATATTGGTATTACCTTTCTTATTTGTAATATCACCATATACATTTAATGTACCGCTACCGTTATTAACAATATCAACTGAACCTCCAGCTGTTATAGAATCGTATGTTTGATGCTTGGCAATATCGACACCGTTTTTAGCATTAATACTTAGTTTTCCATTTTCTAAAGGCTCACCGGATTGACCGTCAATACCATTAACGATTTTGCCATTGATAACCGCTTTACCGTTTGATGATATATCAATTTTTGTATTGATGACTTCCTGTGTGGTTAAATTTGCTGCTGATGTTGCTCCCCCTTGAACGGAATACTGCCCATCAACTGCAGTATTGACAATATCACCCGTTACCAAAGTTTTATTTGTTTTGTTATTTATTTCTATCGCCTGAGAGCCGGTAGAAACTGTAGTTATACCTTTGACCGTACCTGTGCTTGCTACGATTTTAACACCATTGTCGGTTTTAAGTTCAGGCAAATCATATACATATATCTGACCATCTTGATAAATTGCTTTGATATTTCCCTTTACCACTCCGTCATTCAGATCAGGACTTAACTGGTTGCCGCCTAAATTGATGAGATTCTTTTCACCGGTTGTCGGATCAATAATCAAGTTTTCTTCTTTTAGCATTTCATCTGTGATGGTAATGCCTCTTAAAGAATAACCCGTCTTAATATTTGAACCTGATTTAATATCAACCTCATCGGCAGTTATATTTACACCATCAGCCGCAAAAATCTGGCCTCCACTGTTTAAGTTAAATTTTGCATTATTTGCATCATTATGCGCCGTAATATTAACTTCTCCGTTCATAGCATACAAATTCATGCTACCCGTATTCATATCACCGCTTTGAATGGCAATATTTCCGCTTTCATTGGAAATACTCAAAGAACCCGTGTTGATATCACCGTTAATCGTAATATCGGATGCAACAGTCGGATTTGGAATATCAAACGTGTCCGCAAGCGGGTGATTGTTGTCGTAATAATTATTTATTGTTGTTCCTATAATCCCCGTATCATTTGTAACATAATGAACACCCGATGTCGGCAGACTGTCAAATGAAGGTCTTTCATCATTTAGATTCCACCAGCTTGAATTGCCATAGAGATATTCATACGCTTTCTGTCCGCTTATGGCTTGATTTTTATCGGCAAACTCACTCATACTCTTATCATTAACAACAAAGCTACCGCCTGAAGATGTTTCATTAACAACAACATCATTAAACACCAATGAACGAGTAGAATAGTTATCTATTTGCAAACCTGCTTTAGCAATTTCAACTGTTCCGTTGCCGCTGATACCATCGTTTGTTAATCCGTGTATGTTAATTTTTCCGCTGTCCGGGTTAATAATGATGTCCTTAAAGACAATGGAGTAGTTGCCGTTATAATCATATTCGCTGTCTGGTGTTTCATATATGTCGTTATATTCGGTTATGAGTGCTGTTCTTTCGCTATTCAATTCCTCTAATAAAGCTATACCATTGTCTTTGATATTTTGAGCTGATTGAATTTGATTTTCAATATCTGCTATTGTGTTGTTCAAATCAACCATATTCTTGCAAGATTGAGCTGCTCCTTCGCCGGTCGGATTTAGGGCGGCAATATAGGTTATACCATCTTTACCGATATACTGAGCAAAACCATGCGCCGTGGTCGAAAGTCTGCTCTTAACATCGTTGTATCCGTTTACGATATTTGTTTTCTGGGCATCTGAAAAACCATAATTTTTGGTATTCAAAAATTCAGATATTGTAAGATTTTCATCATTACTGAGTTCTTTAGCATAATCTTGCATCATCGTATTGTATTCATCCAGAGTTATTTTGCTTGCATAACCCGGATCATTGTTGGTATATCTGACACACCCCATATCTTTTTGCATCTTCAAATCAAAAGCGCTGATTTCAGCATAAATGCCGCTACCGCCGGCTTTAGATTCAAGCAAAACCGCGCCATTTTCTATCAGCGTAGTCAGCTCACCAATGGCTGCCTCTGCCTCAGCTTTCTGCTCGTTAAGATTGGCCATTATGGTGTTATAATTTGCTATTGTATCCTCATATTCTTGAATCGTTCCGTTAGCATTTTCCAACTCAATATCAATATCCGCAAGTTTTTGTTCTTTTAACTTGGCGCCATTAATAACCTCGTCGTCACTTAAGATATAATCAGTATCATAAAAACTTCTAAGGGTTGTTTGGTCAACCGTTCCATCACGATTTATCTTCATATACTTTGCATTATTTTGTGCGGCCGTGATTTTACCGTTATTAATCAGAGAATAACCATTATACAACTCACGTTTTGATGATTGACCGCTGTTTGTTATAGCTCCCCAAGCGCTTTTAGTTACCCAATAAATTACGGAATTTGTTTCACCTTGTCCGCTTGTATAGTTAATATCTACATCTTTACCTGAAGTCATCTCCGCATTGGCTTTATTATCTATCTTATTATTAATTTTCCTTGTCAATTTACCATCTTCAGTTGTGCTTGCAATTGCGGCTGTACTGACTGATTGAGCAAATTGTGTTAAAATATTATTAGAACCAAGCATAAAATTGATATCAAGCAAATTACCGGCATAAATTGTTCCGCTGTTTTCAAGTGTGTTATTTATCGTTAAATCAAGGTATGATTTTGCTACCGGTTCACCGGAAAAATTGGTTACATCGGAAACTACGCGAGATGTTAAATTATTGCTTGAATTAAAATCAATTTCAAGCTCGTTGCGTGCCGACAATTTTGACTTATTATCAATCGTAATCTTATTGTTGTTGGTAACATTTAGATGCGACACTCCCGACGCTTTGGATTTTAATCCGTATGCGCCTGATTCTATTTTTTGCTTAAAGTAATTATTGGAACTAACATCAAAAATGGCATTATGCGTCGCTTCCAATATCGAATTTTGAATATTTATTTCGCTGGTACTGGTTATCGTATTGTTCACATCAATATAATCAAACGCAACAACACCACCGGCATCTCCGGTATAATGAGCATCTTTCGGATATGCGCCCACACCGGCCGTAGCCATCAATTTCATATTTTGTGCTTTTATATTCGAATTTTTGATATTAATTTTGGCATTTGATAAATAGTTATTATTGATACTGCCGTTTACATACGAAATAAATCCGCCGCCGGCAGCCGAAGCATCATCTTCAATTTGAGTGCTATCATCAGTCGTTACGTTAAAATCAGACGATGAATTAATATCCGAATTTTCGATATTTGTTTCGGTAGTGGTGTTGAAAGATGATGTCGCAGAACTGTCCGCAACATTGATAAATCCGCCAGAACCATCGGTCGTTTTTATATTATAGTTGTTCACGGATCTGTTCAATATGGCCATTCTGTTTTTATTTTCGGCATTTGTTTTTAAAGCGCTCAAATTCAAAACCGATTGCCCTTTAAGAACGTTTGCCACACCTGTATCCGCAACATTAATAAAACCTCCCGTTCCGGATGTTTTATCCAACTTGGCATTTCTTGTCGTTATTATTTCGATATCAGCAATAGTTCCCAAAACATTAAAGTTTCCGCCGATATTTGCGATTGTGTCAGCTTCCATATCAGAATTTAGTCTTAATCTTGAACCGGAAACGAGCAAACCGAGATTGAACGCTTTCAAATCGGCTTCGGATGTTGCGTTATGAGTTGCTATGATATTGGCTCTGCCCAAAACTGTATTGGTACCGCCGATATCAAGTGTCATTTTACTTTCATCAGTCGCCTCGGCAGCCACGGCATAAACACCGGCAGCCGTAACTTTTGTACCGTTTGCATCGGCTTTGGCTTTAGAATTTAAATATTGATTTATATTTAACTTATCAGAAGTGTGGTCTTTTACTTTTAAGACTGTTGCCGATGTTGCATTAGTTTTGGCATTGGCAAATGTTCCGGTATATATTCCTATACCTTGAACCGAAACATCATGTGTTCTGCCGTATGCCAACACATCTTTTTGACTGTTTGCTTTGGCGGTTGTAATTTGAGTTGTTCCTGTATTTTTCAAAATAAGCCCGTCTATACTGTCAATACCGGATTTAAAATACGCATTCATAAATGCACCGGAATCATTATATTCGGCAACACTTATAGCCTTAACCGAAACAATATTTGACCTTGCGGTTACGCTCATATCGTCATAATCGGTTACAATTTCAAGCCCGTTCGTATTAATCGTTCCGTTGACATCTTCAATAATAGCTTTAGATATCGTATTAGCGGTTGCATCATTTTTCAAAACCGAAACGAGGCTGGCTCCGGCAATCGGAACTGAGAGTTTCAACGATTGCAAATCGGTATCAACCGTTGAATGGATGGTTAATTTATCATTCGCATTGATATTGGTGTTTCCGGTAATGAGTGAAATCGTTTTATTAGTGTCTTTTGCTTCAACCAAATCAACATTGACAGCACTGCCGATGGAACCAGCAACATGGGTTGTATCAATTTTTGCGTGGCTCTTTGATTTTGAATTGATGCCTATACTTTGAGCATTAACCTCTGAATCTTTAATTTGCGCCAGAGTTTCGGAAGAATTTTCGTATATATCCGAACCCCCCGAAATTTGCAGACCTGATATTTCAGCGCTCGTATTTGTCATCTTTACATTTGCTTCCGATTGAGCTGATATCGAAACATCACCGTCTGTACTTTCGACTTTTCCACCTTTAATTTCCGCAACGGTATTATTGGCAATTTGAACATCTCTAACACCGACACTTGCCGAACCAAGACCTCCGACTAAAGTGAAACTATTTAAATCCAGTTCATTAGTCAGAACATCCTTTCCATCTTGTTTAGTAAGTCCTTTAACATGGCTTTTGGCATTGATATTAGTGTCTAGTACGGTTTTTATGTTACCACTGATGCTTGAAATCGCACCGGCTTGAAGATTGTTACTCGGCGTTGTCGAAGTTGATAAACCTTGCGGTATCATAGAAAACATCGTATTCAAATATTTATTTACATCACTGATTATTTCAGCTTGAGAATAAGTATTTGTTTTCTGACCGATTTTGATAACCTGAACATCAATAGGCGCTGTCGCAAGCCCTAAAGATAAATCCACCTGCGTATTATCCATAGCATTGGTCAGCTCGGAATTCATATTTACCGAACCGGCATTAATTTGTCCCGCGGTTGCCGATAAAATCTCAGATTTTACCAGATTGTTTGCACTATATAAATTAATATTCAAACCGACACCGCCGCCTAAAGCAACAAGACTTCCCATCACAACGCTGTTTCTTGCCGCCGCCGTGTCATTTGATTTTACATCTAAATTCCGTTCAACATTCAACGTCTTTGATTTGGCATCAATATAGGAACGTGTCGTAGAATTAATATCGTTAGATAAGGCGTTGGCAGCAAGTCCGGCACCTTCACCGGTTATAATCAAACCAAAGTTAATGTTATTTGTTCTTCTGTCCGAATTTGATTCAACCTCAAGAGAACCAATTTCGGTTGAACCGGTATTTTCCACATATGACGTTGCGGTATTTGTAAAATCATTTTTAATAACATTGACAATGGCACTTGCACCTTGTCCGGCAAGAGCGGCGGCAATAGCCGTATTATCAATATGATCGGTTTTATCCTTATTGGTGTTAATAGTTATAGCATCAGCTTTTTCTATTGTGGAATTTTCGATTCCGGCTTCAAGAGTAGAGTTGACATTATTCCACAAAACATTGAGCGTAACACTTACGCCTTGTCCAGCCGCACTACCACCGACAACCCAGTTATTTGCATTGATAACCGAGCTGGCATCAATATCTATATCTTTTTCGGTATTAATAACGGCATTATCAATATATGACTTAATATTGCCGATATAATCATTTTTGATGGCAACACCAACACCGGCAATTCCTTTTGCCACACCGGCAACACCCGCCGAAACATCTAAAGAATCCATTGTGGTTTGTGCGTTTATGGCAATCGAGGCATCTTTAACTTTTGAATTTTTAATAGCAGATACAACCGTAGCATTATAGGTATTAACAATCGGATTAACATCAAGAACGAGATTTGATGCCCCACCGCCGGAAACAACGATGTGGCTGGCATTTATGTCTTCATTTGCATTGATACTTATATTTCCGGCCTTAATATCTTTAGCGGTTGTTTCGTTATCAATCTTGGCATAAACTTCATCTTCTATATCATTAATGGCAATATTGGCGTTGATAGAGCCTTTCATAGCTCCGGAACCGGCAATCAATATTTGATGATTATCCTTTCTGTTAGCGGCATCTATAATGAGATTATTAACAATATTTAACTCTGAACCTTTACCTACCAAAGCACTGGTTACGCTTTTATCTTTGGCATAAAGCACCGACAAACCGGAAGAACCTTTGAACGAACCGCTGATTGTTCCGGCAATGATGTTCTTGATTGAATAATCATCAGCTAAAACATATAATTTATCGGCCTCAATTTTAGAATTTGCAATTTCCGCAGTTATCGTATTTTCAATAACCTTCCCGATACCGGCACCGGCAACGGCTATATTCGCGCCGCCGGCAATATCAAAGAACATATTCCAGTTAGCAAAATCACTATCTTGGTCTAAAGAAACACCGTCTTTCATATTCAGACCGTCATATCGATCTTCAGCATCTTTATGAAGCAATTTATCTCTATATGCATCGCTCGTTACATCATCTGACGAATATTTATTATCATCGCCTTTTGTACCTCCCATAGAATTAACCGAAGCGGCTGATGCCGTAACATTACCGGTTGCTTTAACATCGGCATTAAATATTTTTGCTTCAACGGTTTTAGCCAGCTTATCAACATTAACCGAACCTGCAACCACCGATGTCGCTTCGTTGCTTGTAGATGCGCTGACTGTTCCGCCTCTTGAATAAATTGTTGTTTCATCGTATGCGGCAACATTAAGACCGCTTATGGCTTTAGAGTTTTCACCAGTCCCGATATTACCTGATACATAAGATTTTACGTCATTTTCAATAGAATTTACATTCACATTGGCTGCCGCCATTAAATATGTTCCCTTTGTAGAAACGGCAATACCGGCCAAAATATCATTAACTTTCTCGGTTGAAGTTGCCGCAACTTTAACATCTTTTGCCGATAAAATATCGGAATTGCGATCAACAACCGGTTTTAAATTGATGATTTGATATGAATCGCCGATTTCTGCCAAAACATTATTTCTGATAACGTTGACAATAACATCACCGTTAACACCGACACCGCTGTTTGCCGTTGAAATATTAAGCGTACCGGCCGCGGCAAGACTGTCATCTTTAGCATCGGCTTTAACTTCAACATCATCATTAGCCGTTATGGTTGAACCGATAATTCTTGATTTAACCGTATCGTGAATATAATTGATGTCAATACTACCGTCAAATACCCAGCCGGAAGTGTCATCACCCCTAACCAACGAACCGGCAACCGCAAAATCGTTCATATCATTATCTGAACTTGATAAAACGCTTAATGTGTTGATGTTATTTAATATCGAATTAGCCACATAAGCTTGGACGTCGTTTTTAACATTGTTGTAATTTAACGCCACACCGGCACCGATGGCATTGGAACCGCCGTTTATATACGACCCGCCGCCGGCAATATTGTAAGAATCTACTTCGTTTTCAGCTTTTACGGTTGCATCAATATCTTTACCGTCTTCTTCAACCTTGACGGTTGAATTTTCAATTGATGCCGTAATTTCCGGCTTTAAAGTATTGACATTAACAGAACCGCCGACCGCCGCTTTGAAATTGACATTTTGTGTGTCACCGGGATCTCCGGCAGCAGCGACACCGACAGCTATATTGATAAGCGAATTATCATTATGAGCCTTAACATTAAACTTTGGATTCACATCTTCTGCCGCAAATATTATTTTCGTGTTGTCTAAAATACTTGCTTTAACCGAACCGGCTTGCTTATAAACATTAACCGAAGCACCTGCACCATATTGATTTGATTTAGCAAGTCCGCCGGAAATGGTAAGCAGATGAGAATCTCTGTCTGCCGTTACATCTAAATCTTTTCCGACTTTCAGCTCGGAGTTTGCAACAGTTGACGAAATATCTGTTTGGTCATTAAGAACAACAACCGTACCGGCAACTGAAAGTGAAAAACTGCTACGCATATTTTCCAGCGGATTTACATCATCTCCATCACCGTTACCAAGCATATCATTAAGCAAGCCGTCATCATCATAGAGCAAAGCCTCTAAAAGATCGGCATCATCTTCTTTATCTTGGGCGTTTTCAGCATTTCTCTGGACATTGCCGAGACCGCCGTTGTTTGCTCCGGTATCATTAGGTTTTTCGACACCTCCGGCAAAAGCACCTGCCAATGTCACAAATATATTTTTCATACGAGAATCGGACTTAACGCTCAGATTACTGTCGGCAACCAATTTGGAATTCAAAATATCCGCTTTCACCGCCCTTTCAATTTCTTGAACACTGACACTTGCACCTACAGCGGCACCGGAAGAAGATTGTTCCGTTGTTTCCTCAGATTGTTTTGTATAACTACCGTTAATCACAACCGAAGTGATGTGGTCTTTAATATCTCTATATTTTTGATATATAACAATATTAGGAAGAAGACCTCCGTTATCTTCTTCAACTGTATAGTAGTCTAAAATAACATCACCGTTTGTACTTATAAATTCTTCACTGGTATCTGCCATATGCGTGCCTTTTTTTGAAAGCACATTATTAGCCTTACCGGCATCAATACTGATATTGTCAGCCTTTATTTCTGTTCCGTTCTTAACGGTAACGGCGGTTGTACCGAAAATTTCCTGAATATTAACCGCACCGTCTAATCCAAAGGATTCTGCCTTGCCACCGGGGGTTAAAATAGTCAGGTATGACTGTTCTGCCGCCGCATTAAGCGTAACATCGCCTTCCTTAGCGGTAATCTTTGAATTATCAATCGTTACTCCGGCGTTGTTGGTAAAATTCTGCACAATGACCGCAGCACCAAGACCGGAACCGGATTCTTGATTATATTTATTAAAATCGCCACCGGCTAAAGTTTTTATCTCATCAATTAATCCGTCATAGTTGAAAAAATCTGCCGCATCGTGCGCTGAAGCCGATACTATGGCATTCATAACAACATCACCGGTATTGGCCGTCAACGTCGAGTTCGTGATATTAATATCAGAATTATTTTTTAATTCCGAATAAATAATCGCACCTGAAGCAGAAGCTTTTTCACCTGCGCTTGAACCTGTTGCAAAGTTATTATAGAACCCGAAAACACCTGCCTTCGGCATCAGTGTATCTGCCAATGGTGAATTCGTTACATCATGAAAACCGAATTCCCACTCATCATCGGCATTAAAACCAAAATCCACGGCAAAATTTATAGGATGTCCGAAAACTGTTGCACTAAGTCCCAACGAACCTTGTTGCGCAGGCAATTCAACAACAGACGTAACATCTATATCTTCAGCAGCGGTTAATTTGGAAGCATTTAATATATCCACACTATTGTCATTGTGTTGCTTATTAACCACCATACCGAGAGCACCGCCCCAATTTGCGGTTTCATCGGCATATCCGTCTGCCTCATTTATGGTGTTATCAATCGTATGCGCTCTGATTTCAATATTTTTTGCGCTAATTGTTGAATTATCAATTTTAACATTATTGGTTGTGCTTACATTATTCCACACAGCGGCAAGGCCGGCCTGCATGGTCGCATTTTCCATTTTTTGTTTTTGCTCCGGATGGGCAATATCATATATATTTTTTCCTTTTTGTTGGAACTTTGTGGCAAAATCTTTTAATGTGAAAGTGCTGATTTTATCCCACATACCGGCAAGCGCACCAATATCATTCAATCTTTTTGAAAACCAGTTCGTGCCTTCTTTAAACGGTTTTTGATTTGTATAATCCTCCACATCTTTAATTTCTGCATCCATCCAGTTACTGATATCATTAACATTCCACGCCTTTAAATCAACATCTTTTGTGGCAATGATTTTACTGTCATTTTTAACTTCAACGGCACTCTTAATATCCGATACATTGATAATTCCGCCGAGAGAAATTGCTGAACCACCTTTATTGTTTACTTCACTCATAAAGTCATTTTTGCCGATACGCTCTTGCAAAACAGCTTCATTATCCATTTCATTATAGGCAGTTGCCTGTGCAGATACGTTTTCCGCCTCAAGTGTTGAATGGTCAATAACAACTTTGGTATCGGCACTGGCTGAGTTTTTCATTAATATCAAGTTAAAAGCATCGGTAACTCTTAGGGTTAAGCCTGCCGCAATATCGTCCCATATTTTAGTTTTTAAAATGTTTTCTGAATTTGCATTTAAATCAATATCACCACCGGCATTGAGAACTGAATTTTCTATATTTATTTGTGTAACTGTTTTCGTACCGTATCCGTAAATAATAGACGGAATAAATTGACCGAGAATATCGGTAGAAATGCCGGTTTTAGATGATGTTGTTGCCTCTATAGAGATGTCTTCAATAGCTTGAAGCACTGCATCTTTCACATCAACTGTCGCAGTCGTTCTCACACCCTCAAAGCCGTTATATACGGTTTCGGTAAAGAAATCAGAAATATGCGCATCGTGGTCGTCAGCATCAAATATCCACAGATAAATCGCCGGAACGGTTAAATTGACGTTTCTGCCATAATAATCCTCTGAATTTGCCAATATATCAATATTTTCAGCGGTTATATCGGAACGAGTTATATCAATGGTAGAAGATATAGCTTCATCAGCAGTAGCATAAACATAGGCATCTCTTATTGTATTTGCTTTAATTTCAACCTCATTTGCCCCTAAATTGGCATCATCAACATTTACCTCCGCCTTATTTGAAGTGCCGTTTGGTTTATCCGGCTTTCCGTCTTTAAGTGTATAATCCTTGAAACCGGCAACAATTTTTATCTTTCCACCTTCTAAGTTGAAATTATCGGCATCTTTGATGTTATTTTGAACCAAACTGTCAAAAACTTGCTTAGCTTGTTGTTGTGTGGTAATTTTATTTTGGTTTTTCACACCGGCAACAATTCCGGCTTTGTTATTTTGACTGCCTTTTATCGTTATATTATCGCCGTAAAGCTCAACATTTTCTTTAGCCATAATCTTACCGTTAATGGTAATGTTGCCATGAGAATCATTGATTAATTCGTTATATTTATCCGAGCCGAATATATGGTTACCCAAATCTGCTTCATAGCCATTCTTAAAGCTGTTGTATTTATCAGCCGATGGCGTGGCCATAGTCAGCGAACCGACATTCAAAACACCGGAGGCACCGACAACTATACCATTCGGCGAAACAAAAATTGCATGTCCGTTATAAAACGCATTATTTTTAATTGTATTAAGAATACCGTTAATATTAACCTGATTATCCACTAAATTCACAAATTTATCATAACCCTGATCAAACTTCAAATTTGCCACATCGCCATTATCAAGAGTAAAGTCTGTATATTGTCTGAAACCTGTACTGCCGGAAACTTTGGCTGCATCAATATCATAAACACCATTATTGCCTTGAACGCCCGTAATATTTGTCTGGGCAAAAACCGGAGTGATGTTTAAAAACAACATACTGTATGCCGTAATAAACGACACGATTTTGCGGAACACAGACGGCTCTTTAAATACAATTTCTTGTGATTTAGAAGTTTGCTGATTTTTTCTAAGTATGGCTTTTTGTTTCATGGTAAGTCCATAACATCAGGCTGTTTATCGATATTTTTTCTTCAATAAAACACATGCATTACACGCAATGCTTTTAATTCAAGCGAAGTCAGTGTACATTATTTTCTGCATCTTTTCAATAGTTTTTAGTATTTTATTAAATATTTTTAACAAAGTATTAATTTTTATTGAATTTTGCAAAAAATGCTTGTATTATCGACCATCATTGCCACTAAATCGGACTATCAAAATGAAAAGAAATATACATCAATCGACAATCGCTATTTTATCTGCTTTTATAGTTTATTCAGACGCTTCGGCACAAGTGTCGCCGGCGCAGGTTATCCCACAACTCGGTACCGTACAACAACAGGATTTAGATAGCGTCAGACGCCTGGAAGAGGAAAGACGCGGAATGCGCGATTATCAAAATCGTCAAATAAAAGAAGAACAGAAAACTCAGAAACAAACAAAAAAACGCAAAAAAACAACAGAAAAAGCAAAGCCGTCGGAATATAAAACCAAAGGTGTGTATATTGAAAAAATCGAAATTCCGGAAAGTGAAATTCTGACTAAAGAAGAAATTGTCGATATTTTAAGTGATTATGAAAATACCAATCTGACTATGGCAGACATAAAAGAACTGGTTGAAAGAATAAACGAGCTTTACCTCAATAAAGGCTATGTAACGGCTCGCGCTTATTTACCGGAACAAACCATTGAGAATAATCGGCTTAAGATAGCCATCATGGAAGGCAAAGTAGGCAAAGTTATGGTAGAGGGCAACCGTTGGACAAAGGAAAATCATATTAAAGACCGCTTGAATATGGAAGAAGGCGAACTCTTTAATATTCAAGAGCTTGAAAACAAGATAATGGTATACAATCGCTATAATGATGGAATAATGCTTACCGGCGATTTAAATCCCGGCAAAAAGGAGGGTACAACGGATCTTGCTGTAAAAGTTAAGGAAAAAGCTCCGTATCATATTACAGCGGTAGCAGATAACGCAGGACGAAAAACAGTTGGTAAAAACCGCACAGGATTAATAGCCGCGCACGACAGTTTATTCGGATATCGCGATAAATTGACTGTCGGAGCTTATGCAAATCGCTATTCAATGACACCTTTTATTGACTATAATATTCCGGTTAATAAGCAAGACGGACGCGTAGGTGTAGCATTTTCGCACAATGAAGCAGAAATCGGGCATGGTGCATATAAAGATTTTAATATTGAAAGCCGTTCACAAAACTATTCTCTTTACTATACTCATCCGCTTATCCGTGAATTACATAGAGAACTGAACGGCACAGCTTCATTTACATACAAACGTGCTGTAACCAGTTTTGACGGCTATGATTTGTATGAAGATAAAATCCCCGAACTCAAAACCGGCTTGAATTATCGCCAAGATACAGATAGTGGAGTTTGGTATTTTGCGCAAAGTGTTTCGTATGCCGCACCGTGGTTTCAAAATCGCATAGATTATTGGAAATTTGAGGGTAACGTTACGCGTTTACAAGATTTCGGATATCGTGTTTTGGGATATTTTCGCGGTAATTATCAATATATTCCGCAAGATATTATCCCTTATGCGGACCAAATGTCAGCAGGCGGTTTCGGTACGGTGCGCGGGTATTCACAAGGCTTATTAACTGCTAAATCCGGTTATCAATTAGGAGCGGAAGTTTATTTTCCGATTGGTCCGGAAGAATTTAAAATCGGTGATAAAAACTACCGTACCGATGAATATATCCGCCCGTTTGTGTTCACCGATTATGCGGCACTTTATCCGTATAAAGGTTCCGGAGCGGAAGGATTTAATAACAGCGATATTTTGCTCTCGTCCGGTGCCGGTTTGCGTGTTCAGTTACCGTATGATTTTGTGCTGAAAGCAGCTTACGGTGTACCTTTGCGACATAACAAATATGAAACCCATCACGGCGGTGATTGG
>JAFVBT010000016.1 GCA_017479785.1 Alphaproteobacteria bacterium | reverse complement strand
CAATCACCTTAATTTTTAATGCGCGTTCCAAGTTACGTTGTTGAATCGGCGACAAACGACAATCCGTCACCATCAGTTCAATTTCGCTTTGCGCAATAATCGGCAAAATCTTTTCAATAAAACCGCGGCTGAAATATGTTGCAGCCTTAATTTCGCGCATACGGATAATTTCTTTATATGCAATATTCAGATTAATGGCTAATGCCAACCCCTCAATTTCTGCTAAACGTCCTTCTGCCGATAACGAAAAACTTTCCCCGGCAACCGACGGGCAAACAACGCAGGCGTTTATTCGCTTATT
This sequence comes from Alphaproteobacteria bacterium, assembly GCA_017479785.1. Taxonomy (GTDB): domain Bacteria; phylum Pseudomonadota; class Alphaproteobacteria; order RF32; family CAG-239; genus RUG410. The sequence continues at coordinate 1,907 of JAFVBT010000016.1, read as the reverse complement.
TTGTTCTATTTCAATCACTATTCGTCGGCAATATCAACCGCAACACTCGGCATAATTGTGGAAACGGCATGTTTATAAACAAGTTGCGTATGTCCGTCACGTCGCAATAAAAGACATTCTTCATCCTGAGATGTTACAATGCCCTGCAACTTAACACCGTTAATCAGAAACACGGTTACCGAAACCTTTTCGTTTTTAATATCATTCAAGAAATCACTTTGTACTTTATTCATTATTTTTATCCTTATCAAATAATTTCTGAAATCAAGCGTAATGCTTTTTTACAATAAAATCTACAATATTTTACATTTTTACACGAATAATTTAAAAATATGATTGCGAAATTCGTTGCAATATCATATACTGCCGACATCATTTAATTAAACGAGGTGTTTGTAATGAAAAAGATTTTATTCACCGGTGGCGGTTCGGGCGGCCATGTTACTCTTAATTTAAGCCTTATTCCGTTGTTTCTTGAAGACGGCTGGGAAGTTGTTTATATCGGTTCCAAAACAGGTATTGAACGTGAATTGATCGCCAAATTTGCCAATGTACGTTATTATGCCATAGAAACCGGAAAATTGCGTCGTTATTTTTCATGGGAAAATTTCAAAGATGCTCTGCGCGTACCTTTGGGGATATTACAAGCCATTCGCATTGTACACAAAGAAAAACCGGATATTATCTTTTCCAAAGGCGGTTTTGTGTCTTTTCCGGTTGTTTTGGCCGGTTATTTAAACCGTTGTCCGAAAATTTTCATGCATGAATCAGACGTTACTCCGGGACTTGCCAATAAAATGTCATTGCCTTTTGTGGATACCTTTTTCACCACTTTTCCTGATACTCAAAACTATGTATTAAATACGCAAAAGGTCAATTATGTCGGACCGGTATTATCATCTCGCTTAAATAACGGAGATGCCGAATTCGGCCGCAATATGTGCTTTTTCAATAAAGATAAGCCGGTAATAATGTTTGTCGGCGGTTCATTGGGCGCAAAAAGCATTAATCATGCCGTGATTAAAAACTTGGAAGAACTTTTGGAAAGATATCAAATTATCCACATTTGCGGGAAAGGTCAGACCACACAGGCACGCTGCGAAGGATATGCGCCGTTTGAATTTGTGGATAAAGAATTTAAGGACTTAATGGCATTGGCCGATGTTGTTATTTCACGTTCCGGTTCCAATGCAATTTTTGAACTTTTAAGCCAGAAAAAACCGATGTTGTTGGTTCCTCTGCCATCAACCTCCAGCCGCGGCGAACAGTCGCTCAATGCTCAGTCTTTCCAAAAGCAAGGATTTGCGGAAATAGTCAAAGATGAAGATATAGACAAAGATTTGGTCGGCGCAGTTGATATGGTCTATGCCCACCGTGAGCAATATATTGCCAATATGGAAGCGGCTGATTGGAAACACACATCTAACCAAGAACTGTTTGCGGAAATTATTAAATGACGCGAATCTATAAAAACATTTTTGTTTTGACCGGTGCGGGAATTTCAGCCGAGTCCGGCTTGGCAACGTTTCGCAGTGCCAACGGCTTATGGAATAATCATCGGGTTGAAGATGTGGCGACCATTGATGCCTATTACCTCAACCAAGATTACGTTCACCAATTTTATAATGATATGCGCCCCGAGTTGTTTGCGGCCAAACCTAATCCGGCACATTACGCATTAACGAAACTGCAAAAAGGATATCCGGCCGACAATATCAGCATTATCACCCAAAATGTGGATACATTGCACGAAAAAGCCGGCAACGAAAATGTTTATCACATTCACGGACAAATCAACCAGATTGTCTGCATGAATTGCGGTCATGTCTTTGAAACGTGGGGCGATATCTCATCCGAAGACAGTTGCCCGTCATGCGGCGTCACGGCTATGCTGAAACCGAATATTG
>JAFVBT010000113.1 GCA_017479785.1 Alphaproteobacteria bacterium | reverse complement strand
AGGTTTCACCCTTGTTAATAGAAAATGAAACACCGTCTACCGCTTTGAGCGGTTTGGTCTTAAAAAAGCCGTTGTTAATCGGGAAATATTGCTTTAAATTCTTTACTTCTATGATAGGGTGGTTATCCGCCATTATGCTTCACCGCCTTTCTCATCTATTTCAATTTCGCCGGATTCAATGCCTTTTTTCACATTCATCCAACAAGAGGCAGCATGGTTTTGATTGATTTGCATTTTTTGCGCATTGTGTTGAATACAATTTCTCATTGCGTTGTCACACCGCGGCGCAAACGGGCAACCCTTTGGCATATTCAACAAATCTATCGGTGTTCCCGTAATCGGTTGTAATCTTTTGCCCGCCGTGTCCAAAGTAGGGATTGAGCGCAATAATCCCTTCGTATATTCATGGCAGGGGTTGTAAAAAATTTCATCTGCCGTACCCTGTTCGCAAATGGAACCGGCATACATTACAATGATTTCATCACAAAGTTGCGCCACTACGCCCAAATCGTGTGTAATCATAATAATCGCCATGCCCAACTCTTTTTGCAGGCTGGTCATTAATTCTAATATTTGCGCTTGAATCGTAACATCGAGCGCTGTTGTCGGTTCATCCGCAATCAAAATATCCGGTTCACAAGCCAGCGCCATTGCAATCATAATTCTTTGGCGCATACCGCCGGATTGTTCAAAGGGATATTGTTTCATGCGTTTTTCCGGGTCATTTATATTTACGAGCCGGAGCATTTCTACCGCACGTTCATATGCTTCTTTTTTATTTCTGCCGGTGTGCAGCATAATCGGTTCCATCAACTGTTTGCCAATGGTGTAGGTGGGATTGAGCGAAGTCATCGGGTCTTGAAATATAATAGAAATCTTATTACCCCTGACATTTTTTATCACCTTTTCATCGGCGCCCACCAATTCTTGCCCATCTAAACAAATAGAGCCGCTTTTAATTTTAACGGTAGACGCTAATATTTGCATAATTGAGTATGCGGTAACGGATTTTCCCGAACCAGATTCCCCTACAATACCCAATACCTTACCTCTATCGAGTGTAAATGAAACATCATTAACCGCTTTCACTTCGCCTGCATCGGTGAAAAAAGAGGTTTTGAGATTTTTCACTTCTAATAATGCCATCTTCTTACCTCCTTAATCGTTGAGTTTCGGGTCAAACGCATCACGAAGTCCGTCACCAAACAGGTTCAAACTAAGCACAATAAGCGAAATAATAATTGCCGGAATAACCAGTCTGTACGGATAGGTGGAAAGACCGTTTAACGCCTCAGACGCTAACGAACCGAGAGAAGGCATTGGCGCGTTTACACCCAAGCCTAAGAAAGAGAGGTAACTCTCTGTAAAAATTGCCGAAGGAATCTGCAGGGCAGCCGAAATAATGACAACACTGATGCAATTGGGAATTAAGTGTTTGGTAATAATCCATTTTCCCTTTGCGCCGGTTGCTCTGGCAGATAACACATATTCCTGCTCTCTGAGTGATAAAATTTGACCCCTAATCAATCTGGACATACTCACCCAGTACAACAGGGCAAACACAATAAACAAACTGATAATATTAGCGCCGATGGTTTCAAACACGGTTCCCTGAATCACGGGCGTGAGTGTTAGTTTCAACACAGCCGAGAGTAAAATTACCATCAGCATATCGGGCAAGGAATAAATAATATCGACAAAGCGCATAATGTACAAGTCCACCTTGCCGCCGAAATAACCGGATATGGAGCCGATCAGCGTGCCGATTACAAGCACAATGACGCTTGCGAAAAAACCTACGGCAAGCGATACCCTTGTGCCGTAAACAACGCGGATAAAATAATCTCTGCCGGCAGCATCGGTGCCGAAAATATGCGGAAATACTTTTTCTCCATTCGCCTTCATTTCCTGCTCGGTGGTACCATACTCGAACGGTTTTAAGTTATTATAACTTGCGTCTACCGTTTGCCCCGGCCTTACCCCTAACTGATTTTCATAAGAATACGGCCAAAAGATCGGCAGAACAATACTGGATATCGTAATAAGCAGTATTAAAATCAAGCTGATAAATGCCACTTTATTTTTATATAACCGTTTCATCCCGTCTTTAAAGAAAGTGGAGGACGGTCTCATTTTTACTAAATACTCTTTTTCCTTATCTGTTGCAGGAATAAACATATCCAAATCAACATGGAAAGTAAACTTTTTCTTTTTCATTTTTACCCTCCCTTATTCAAATTGGATACGCGGATCTACTACTTTATATAATATATCCGTCAATAAATTCATCACAACAATGAGCGCCGCCAAAATAATCGTAGTGCCCATAATCATCGGGTAATCACGATTGGTGATGGAACTGACAAATTGCCTGCCGATACCGGGAACGGCAAAAATCTGTTCCACGACCAAAGAACCGGTAACAATATACGCCAACATCGGTCCGATATAGGTTAATACGGGAATCAGAGAATTTTTAAGCGCATGCCCGTAAATAATTCTCGGTCCCGAAAGCCCTTTTGCCCGCGCTGTTCTGATATAGTCCTGCCCGAGAACATCTAACATGGACGAGCGCGTTAAGCGCGTAATATACGCCATCGGGTATAGTGCCAATGTAGTAATGGGCAAAATCAAGCCGCCGGTTGCCGCGCCGTTTGCCGGCAGCCATTGCAACCGAATGGCAAACAACGCCAATAGCAACGACCCCATAATAAACGAGGGCATAGAAACAAAAGCGGTTGTGATAACCATAATAACACGGTCAATCAACTTGTTGCGCCTCAAAGCGGCAATCGCGCCTAAAATAACGCCTACAAATGTAGACAATGCGGCTGCGAGCACACCGAGATAAACCGAAGTTTTCATACCGTCAAAAATAATATCAATTACCATTCTGCCGCGCTGTTTTAAAGACGGTCCGAAATCAAATTTTGTGACAATGTCTTTTAAATAAGTTCCGTATTGCACCAATAGCGGTTTATCTAAACCGTATTTAGCCTCCATCGCTGCCTGTACAGCCGGTGTAGTTGCCTTTTCTCCGACAAAAGGCCCGCCGGGTACTGCGTGCATTACGAAAAATGTTATGGTAATGACAACCCACACGGTAAAAATCGACAACAATACACGCTTTAAAATGTACTTTAGTGTGTTTGATCTCATACTTTTCATTCCTCACTTAAATTGCTATTTCCGTACAACGCCTAATTTCATTTTGGGGCATAAAAAGACAACACCCAAAAGAATCCGATGTACGATAAATATAGTTATAAGTGTATATATTATATCACAACAGGAATATTTTGCAACCGATTTTTGTATATTGTCTCTTTTCTTGTTTTCGTGAAAAGAAATCCACAGAAAAGAAAAAATATAAGGGTGACACATTCGCGCTTGATTGATAAATACATTCTTCTTATCAACATTAATCTGTAATGGATTTAATTTGATTTTTAATTTACCT
>JAFVBT010000112.1 GCA_017479785.1 Alphaproteobacteria bacterium | reverse complement strand
ATACATAAAGCACTTTTAGCGTACCATAATCTAATCGGTTTGTCAACCGTTTCTGCTGATATACCAAGGATAACATAGAAAATACAATTAAATCTTGACAATATAGATTTTTTGTCATAAAATTCTGTTCATAAAATCATTATTTATTTATAATTAAAAGCCTATGAGAAGAATAATGTTAATCAATGCACACACTGCATTGTTGTGCTTCGGCACAATTGTTAATGCAGTAATTTTCATCTTGTGTTGGCCATATCTTCACGGATTTGTGGCCGGTTTATTGTACATCGGAGTTTTCGTTGTTGAGTGGATTTTGACATTGCTGACGCAACGCTCCGGTGCTTCTTGGACCAAGAAACGGTACAATGTGGCCTATCTATGTTGCTATCTTGTTTTGGCAATTGCCATGAGCTTTGCTTTGGCAGATAAGCCATTGTTTTACAACGCGCAAGATGCTGCCCTCAATCTGAGTGTTGATAGCATCATCTTTAATATTGTGGTACTTTTCTTCTGCGCCTTATGCACCTGGGCGATGGGTTATTCCATTAGAAATCGCACTGTTGACGACGAGTTCAGGGAGTTTTACTACTCCCAAAGAATTTTTGACCACGATTTATCCTGATAAAAGACATCCCCGCTTTTTATAAAGCCGGGGTGTTTTTTTATACAATATACTTTGATATCCGGAATAATTTTCTTGATTTTATCCGATTTCAATTATACGCTCTGTTTATTGTTATTTCAACAAAAAGGAATTCTTATGAAAAACTCTTTCTTTGCAAACAGATTACATCTTTTATATTTGACAGCATCCGTTCTGACGCTTGTTTTATTGGCTGTCGGCTTATATTCATTCTTTTCGTTCGGTAAACCGAAAATCTCTGTCGTTATGCCGGTATATAACACCGAGCAATATCTTAACGAAAGTATTTCTGCCGTTTTAAACCAAACATTTAAGGATTTTGAGCTTATTCTTGTTAATGACGGATCTACAGATAACTCTCTGAAAATTATGAAAGAGTTTGCACAAAAAGACAATCGTATTAAACTCATTGATTTAAAAGAAAACGGCGGTGCCGGCAACGCAAGAAATGAAGGTATCAGGCATATTCGCGGTAAATACACAATTTTTGTAGATTCCGATGACAGAATGTATCCGCAAATGTTAGAAAAATTATATAACTATGCGCAGAAAAATAATTTAGATATCACAATTTGTTTGTCGGAAGTTTTTCATGTTCCGGAAAATATGTATGTACCATATCAAATAGTAGATGAAAAAACCGGACTTAATTACAATCTTCTGCAGCAAAGAGGTCTGACGATTTTTTCATATAAAGATATACCAAATGAGTTTTTACTTTTTATCCGCAAATATGTATGGAACAAGCTGATTAAAACATCATTGATAAAAGATAATGATTTGCAATTTGACAATATTGCGCATCATAACGATTCTTATTTTATAACCATGGCATTGATTTCGGCTCAGCGCATCGGCTATATCACCGACAGATTATATTTATATCGCTATGCCCGAAACAACGCTTCAAGTGTTAATGAAGTGGACGATATAAAATCATTGTATTTTACCTTTAGTAAAATTAAACAAGGCCTGCAGGAACATAATGCATATAAAACACTGGCATACAGTCTTTTGATGTGGATTGCAAGAGCAGTTCCGCCGGAAAATTGGCTCAAAGACGAAAAGAGCCTGTCTTATCGTAATCAGCTGGTTGCGCTCAGCAATGAAATATACAACGATATTGAAGACAAATCGGTATTCAACAATCCTCAAAACGGGATATAGAATAAATCAGTCGTGATACATATTTTGTGCCACACAGTCATTTTTGACAATATTGTTGGCATTACCTTGCGTTTTTTCAATGCGATATGCACGTCGGCATTCCCAAGATGTTACCGGATACTTCTTTGCCCAAGCCTTCAATACACCATACATCGGCTCACCGATGCTGTAACGCGGATAGGTTTGTTGCATATAAAGATATGTGCGCGCAATTAACCCCTTAATATCATCTGCCGGTTCGGCTTTATTCTTTGAAATTTTTAAAGCACAAGTTCCGAAAGTGTTTGGTAACTTATTGTTAAATTGTGTAAAATTAAAATTAGCTCTGAGATAATTAACTGCCCCGATTGACGGATACAAATTGTACATATCGGTATACATATAGCGAAATTCTTCGCTTTCCTGTTCGGCACAGCTTCTGCCTTTAAACTTTTTTCCTTTGTGCGAAACACAATTTTTATGCCCTAAAGACCATTCCTTAAAAGTTTTACCGAAATTTTGCGCCGGCACAATATGTTCCCATTCCATACGCACACTCTTACGTTCCAACTCTTCAGCCGTTATGTCATACACTTGGAAATCTGCCTTTTGGATATCCGGCAATTTAAAACCGTGCGGTTTTATAATTTGCTTATGTTTGGTGAACTCCGCATTGCAATACAACGTGCGCCGATGATCATAATATATTTTTTCCAACATCTCTTTTTTAACGGCATAAAAAGACTGACTGTGCCGGTTGCCGTGTCGGATTTTGGCATCGTTACGTTCAGCATTGCCGAATAACGACAGACTAAATGCGCGTGTCTGAGTGACCGCAAAGCATATTGCCAACAAGATAAGTATTTTTTTCATGACAGTTTTTTCCTTGTTTTATTTTGCACGCTAAACTCAAAAAGTCAACGTGCAAAAAAAACAAGATATAAAAAACTCTTTTTCAATTTTTTTTATAACCATTCGTCGGCCCAAGTTTTCAGCACTTCTTCGGATACATTGGCCGGAAAACGTTTGCCTTCAAAAACTTTGGCATTCGGCGCGAGTTTTTGCATATTTTCGCCCGATTTTCCCATTCCGCTGCTGCCCGATGTGGCAAACGGAATAACAGTTTTACCGGCAAAGTCATAGCTTTCCATAAAGGTATCTATAATTGACGGTTCGCGATACCACCAAATCGGAAAACCGATGAAAACGACATTATATTGGCTCATATTTTCAACTTTTGAAGCAATCTTCGGACGAGAATTCATATCTGCCATTTCCACTGAACTGCGGCTTTGATTGTTACGCCAATCCAAATCGGCTTCCGAATATGGTTGTGCCGGTTTAATTTCAAACAATTCACCGCCCGTAACTTTGGCCAATTTATCCGCCACGCCGGCCGTCGTTCCCGTTGCACTGAAATATGCCACCAATACTTTTTTATCTGTCATATTACCCTCCTCTGCTTTTACATTGAAACTTATTAAAGATGTTAAAATCATGGCAATAACAATCAATATTTTTTTCATCAATTCTCTCCTTTTATATTATCTTCTTATATTATCTTCTTGATATCTGCAATAATTTGCTCGGGCAGCATCCCAAGTTGTTTGAGTAATTCTTGCGGATTGTAGCGGTCATAAAATTCTTTTCTAAGACCGTAGATTTTAACTTTCATATTTTTATCGGCATAGAAAGCCGCTATTTTCTGCCCGAAACCGCCTTCCGTTACACCATCCTCCAACGTAATAATCAATTGGTGATTACGCTGTAAATCAGCCAATAATCTTTCATCAACGCCGGAGGCAAAACGCGGATTGATGAGTGTCGGATTAAAACCGAGTTCTTTAGTTATTTTTTGCGCCAGTTCTTCGCCACGCTGATAGAAATCCCCCAATGCCAAAATTGCAATTTTTTCACCGGCTTGTTCAACCTTATATGTGTTTATGGCACTGAAATCTTTATCTGCCGCACGCGAAGTCACCGCATTACCGGGCATTAAAATCATTACCGGATGTTCTTTTTGCTCAACTGACCAATCAAGCATATTTAAATATTCTTCTTTGCTTGTCGGAGACAATATTACCAAATTCGGAATATTTGAAAATGCCGCAATGGCAAAAATTCCTAAATGTGTTACATCGGTCAGCCCTTCAAATGAAGCATAGTTGAGTAAAATTGTAACCGGATTGTTATTAATGCATACATCTTGTGAAATTTGGTCATATGTACGCTGAATAAACGTGGCATTTGTCACCAACAGAGGTTTACCGCCGGTCTTAGCCACACCCGATGCCATTGCCACGGCATGTTCTTCTGTTATACCGGTATCAACATATTGAGCGCCTAGTTGTTGACGCAAGTCCAAAGACAGACCGGCCGTCATCGGCATTGCCGGTGTGATAACCACAAAATCTTTATCGGATTTTGCTTTATTCATAACATATTGTGCCGTTAAACCGGTATAGCTTTCTGCCGGAAATGTTACATTCCAACAGCCTGTCTCCCGGTCAAACGGCATACACCAGTGCCATGCTTCACGATTTTTTTCTGCCAGCTCAAAACCTTTACCTTTTTGCGTATTGATATGAACTACAATCGGATGGTCCGTATCTTTTACTTTTTGCAAAATTCTTATCATAGCCTCAATATCATTGCCGTTTTCTTCATAAACATAATCCAATCCGAGTGTTTTGAAAAAATTATGTTCCGATTTGCCTTTTGTTTGGCGCAGTTCGGCCAGATTTTTATATAAACCGCCGTGCACTTCTGCAATTGATTGTTGATTATCATTAACAATTATAATAAGGTTTGAATTCAAATCCGAACCGACAAAATCTAATGCCTCTAATGCCTCACCGCCGCTTAAAGAGCCGTCACCGATCAGCGCAACCACATTATATTTTTGCCCTTTCAAATCACGCGCTTTGGCTAAACCTGTTGCCAATGATACGGAAGTTGACGTATGTCCGACATTAAATAAATCGTGTTCACTTTCTTCGGGATTGGTATAACCGGAATCATCCTTAAAATGTGTTTCATCAATGTACCCCGCTTTGCGTCCCGTCAGCATTTTATGCGGATAACTCTGGTGCGAAACATCAAAAACAAACTTATCTTCCGGCGAATTGAAAACATAATGCATGGCTATTTCCGTTTCCACAATACCGAAATTCGGTCCGCAATGTCCGCCGATTTTGGTTAAACGATTAAACAGTGCTTCTCTGATATCGCCGGCCAGCGTTTTTAACTGTCCGATATTGAGTTTTTTTACATCTGCCGGTCCGTTTATTGTTTTTAAAATTTCATACATTTATATTCCTTCCTGTTATTGCATTTAATACCGGTATTATGGCAAAAATCTCATTAACAACAAGATTTTTTTTGAATTTATCAAAAGAAAAACCCCCTATTTCTTTGGAAACAGGAGGCTTTAATTTTGTTGATACTATTTACTTTATCATATATGCAAACAGCACATACAATGCTGAGATTCCGACAACAATTTGCACAACCGGAATTAAAACCGGTAAAAATGATAAACAGAACTTAACTAAATCAAATCCGAAAGCACCGACCAAACCCCAGTTGATGCCGCCGATTACCGTCAATAATAAAGCTATTCTTTTTAAAGCCATATTTTTTCTCCTTTTACAAAACGTATAATATTATAAAACACATTGTTTAACTTTGTGTAAAAAATATAATATCAATTGCCAATTTATAAAGTCTTTTCTATAAATATTTTATACTGAAAGGATTATCATGTCTGAAAAATTAGCTCTTTTAATCGCAACATACGGCGGATTGGGATTATCGCCCAAAGCTCCGGGGACGGTAGGTTCGCTTGCAACGCTTCCTTTGGCGTTTTTACTGTGCTACTTCGGCGGTGCTTATGCCGTTATTATTGCTTCAGTCCTTATCTTTGTTATCGGAACTCCTGCCACCCATGAACTGATAAAAAATCAGCAAGAAAAAGATCCGGGAAAAGTGGTTATTGATGAAGTTGTCGGGCAACTTTTAACCTTTTTATTTGTGGCTGATGATTTATTATACCGAAACATCCAAAACTGGTGGATTTATTTGTTCGGCTTTGCGGCATTCCGTTTTTTTGATATTTGCAAAATGGGACCGGTTAAATGGTTTGACCGCAATGTCAAAAATGCCTATGGTGTTATGTGCGATGATATCTGTGCCGGATTGATGGGCGGTTTCTGCATGTGGATGGGTGTGAGAATATATATGCAATATGTTTTACAATAAATATCGGCAAACCTATGGCAAAAGAAATTATATATCCGAACTATGAAGCCTGCATTACCAACACAGCCTGTTCGGTTATGCGGCACTTCGGGTTACAACCGCCGCATAAAACGTTGCCTTTTTTAGATAAAATTCTGCAAAAGGAGTATAAAAATGTTGTTATGCTGGTTTTTGACGGTCTGGGTGCAGAAATCATCAAACAGAACCTACCGGCCGACAGTTTTTTAGCACACCATATGCAACACATAATTACCAGCGTGTTTCCGCCGACAACAACGGCTGCAACCACATCTTTACGCTCCGGTCTTAACCCTTGCGAACACGGACGTATCGGCTATCATGTTTATATTTCCGAACTAAAGAAAATTGTCACGCTCTTCAAAAATAAAATAAAAGATACGGATGAAATTGCCGCACCTTATGATGTGATGACAACCCTGCTTCCGGCCGAAGATATTACCGCTAAAATAAATAAAGCCGGTTTATACAAGGCATACAACATATTTCCGTTCGGTGAAGACGCCTTTGAAAATATGGAAGATATGTTCAAGCGTATTCGGAATTTGTGTCGGACGAACGATAAAAAATATATTTATGCCTACCATGAACAACCGGACGAATTAATGCATTTAAAAGGAACGAACGCACCGGAAGTTCAAAAAATGATTTCACAAATCAATACTTATGTTGAAAAACTGGCATCTGATGTACAAGATACATTAATTATCGTTACGGCTGATCACGGACATCTGAACAATCGGGAAATTGCCTTAGACGAAGAATATCCGGATTTTTGCCGCTTGATTGAAGGCAATATTTCCATAGAAGGACGAGCCTGTTCTTTTCGTGTAAGACCAGAAAATCGGGCTGAATTTGTGCGTCGTTTTCAGCAATTATTCGGAAAAGATTTTATTTTGCTTACCAAAGAAGAAGTTTTGGAAAAACATCTGTTCGGAGACGGAATACCGCACCCTAATTTAGAGGCCGCACTCGGGGAATTTTTAGCCGTCGGCATCGGAGAACGTTTCTTTGAAATGCATCGGCGAAAAGTGCCTATGCTTTCACATCATGCCGGTTTATTGAAAGATGAAATTCTGGTTCCGCTGATTATTGTTGAAAAATGAGGCGGCATTGCAAACTGTTTCTCTGTACGAGCATGTAACATTTTGAATATTCTGACTGATGTCAGAACTTCCAAACCCGTAATTGTTACCGGAATCGCCCCAAAAGTTGGTAGTATATTGCGGGTAGTTTTCCGTTATCCCCTGTTGATTATACATCTGCATCATTTGGCTTTCGCGATTATCGCGTGCCGTTTGATACTCTATCTCGTCTCGCAAACAAGATTTTCGACATACATAACCATAAGTATATATTTTTAACATTTTTCAATTATCTATATTGACTTTTTCAAAATATGTGTTATATTTATAATACCGAAAGGTATTTTCTCTCCAATAGGAACGAAAGATTTTAATCGCCTATTGTCGTATCTTAAATCGCGCTAGACTGTCGGTATAAGGATAGAGAAAAAAAGAAACCCCCGCGTAAAACGCGGGGTTCTTCATATGCGGCTATAAGCCTTTACCACTAGAAACCCCTGAACGGGGTTGCTTAGCGTCTGCCAGACGCAATCTGTTACTACTTACCCGTAAACGGGTCGTTCAAATCCATTGTCAGCTGTTCGGCGATTTGGTCTTCCTTAAGCTGATTT
>JAFVBT010000111.1 GCA_017479785.1 Alphaproteobacteria bacterium | reverse complement strand
CTGTAAATGTCTAAAATTTTGATTACATCCGCATTAACGTATATTAATGGTGTTCCGCATTTAGGACATATTGTCGGTTGTTTATTACCGTCCGATGTTTATGCCCGATTTATGCGAATGATGGGAAATGAGGTTTTATACATTTGCGGTAATGACGAACATGGCACGGCTTCGGAGGTTGGTGCCTTAAAAGAAAATATGCCCGTACAAGAATATTGTGATAAATATCATGAACGACATACCAGAACCTATGCCGATTTTAATTTATCGTTTGACTATTTCGGCCGCACATCAAGCGAACAAAACAAAGAAATAACCTACCACATTTTTGAACAGTTGGATAAAAACGGCTTTATTGAAGAACGCACAATGAAACAGGTATATTCTGTTGATGATAATATGTTTTTGGCAGACCGCTACATTACCGGAACCTGCCCGCATTGCGGCTATGAAAAAGCACGCGGCGACCAATGCGAAAACTGCACTAAAGTTTTGGAACCGACAGAGTTGATTAATGCACGCAGTACCATTTCCGGCAGCACAAATTTGGAAGTGCGTGAAACAAAACACCTTTTCTTAAACCTGCCGAAAATTGAAAATAAATTGGTTGAATGGCTGAAAACAAAAGAAGCTTTTTGGCCGGATGTTGCTTATTCAATCGCAAAAAAATGGGTAAAAGAAGGCTTGCAACCGCGCTGTATTACGCGTGATTTAAAATGGGGATTTCCGGTCAACAAACCCGGATATGAAGACAAAGTTTTCTATGTATGGTTTGATGCCCCGATAGGCTATATCGGTATTACAAAACAATGGTCTGACGAAAAGCCGAATGAACGCAATTGGAAAGATTGGTGGCTGAATGCCAAAGACGTACACTATGTGGAATTTATGGGCAAAGATAATGTACCGTACCATTCCATTACTTTTCCGGCAACCCTCCTCGGTACTGAAGAAAATTGGACTAAAGTTGATTTTTTAAAAGGCTTCAGTTATCTGACTTTTGAAGGCGGTAAATTTTCAAAATCAGAGCATCGCGGTGTGTTTGCCGAAGATGCGGTTAAGGAATTTCCGGCTGATTATTGGCGCTATTGGCTGATGGCAAATGCGCCGGAGGCATCAGACTCTTCATTTACATTTGAAAGCTTTGTCGGCACAATCAATAAGGATTTAAATGGCGTTTTGGGTAATTTTGCGCAACGCGTGATGAAAATGACGGCAGCAAAACTCGGTAATTTTGTACCGCAAGGCGGCGATTTGGAAAATGCAGACAAAGAATTGATTTCCGCTTTACAAAACCGCGTCAATGACTATTTGAAATATATGAACGAACTGGAGTTTCGTAAGGCTGTAAACGAGCTGCGTGCCATTTGGGTGGAAGGCAACAATTATATTTCTTCAACCGAACCATGGACGGTTATTAAAACCGATGAAAAACGTGCGGCAACCATTTTGCGACTGTGTTTAAATTTGGTACGTATCTACGCAATTTTAAGCGCACCATTGATACCGGAAACTTCAGAAAAAATGTTGGCTAAATTCGGCTTAAAATCACAGGATATGCCAACTCTTAAAAACTTTAATATTGCCGAACAAATTAATACGCTTAAAGAAGGTACACCTTTTGAGGTTGGAGAGGCCTTGTTTGAGCGTATTACACCGGAAAGAGCAACAGAATTACAACAAAAATACGGAGGTGACTAATGGCAAAAGGAAAAGAATGGGCTGAAATGCGTATCAGCGGCTTGCTAAAGTGGGTACACCGATTGGTAATGCTGATAACATTTCCGTTTAGAAAATTTTGGCAGATTGTTTTTGTTTTATTGATTATATTGGCCATTTTAATTGCTACCCCGATGTGCTACGGCGTAAAGTTTCGTGATGTTTGGGATTGGTACAAAATAAAATTTCCGACACACGAATTCGTGGAAGTCAGAGATCAGGCTAAGGCTCGGGTAACCGAAAAAATTAAATCCGTTCGTCGCAAAGTCAATGATATAATCCCGACATCAGTCGGAAAACCAGAGAAAGAGGAAAAAACCGATGATGAAGTGCGCTTTGTGGCATGGAATGTGGCAGAATTTAATAAGGCCAAATATAAACCAAGTTCTTCCAACATTAAAGTTGTAGCGGAAAACAACGAAAAAACTTATGCCGAACTGAAAAAAGATGCCCAAAAAGACAACGACAACAAAGTTTTTGAGGTAAAAAAACAAGTTGTTTCCACACAAGAAAATGAAACGAATTTTATGACCGGTAAAAAAGATTTATCATCATATTACGTTAAATTGGAAAACAGTAATCTGGAATATTTGGCTGAGCCGGAAATCTTAGACGGGACAATGACGATTGTCACCCCGAACGATGTCTATATTCAAGATACTTTTGTGTATTTATACGGAATTTACAGTGACCCGAACATATACGACACAGAACTGGCGAAGAATTTTTTACAAACACTGGTTGCCGATAAGAGTGTTCATTGCGAAGTTATTGCATACACCACACAAACAAAAGTTGCCACCGCGCTCTGCTTTGTTAATGATACGCTGATTAATAAAGCTCTGGTTGACAATGATATGGCAAACAATGTTGCCTTAAAATAAAGCGAGCAGAAAATGTGGCAAGCGGCATTTATGATTAGCGGTTATATCCTGATTATTCTGGGATTTGTAATGTTAATCCCGGCCGGTCTGGATGCATCCGATGTCCCTTTTCTGGATATGCCTTTTGTAATATCCGCACTGATTACCGTATTTTTCGGATTCATCTTATTCTTATCCAATCATGTTAAAATAGAACGAATAACCTTGCGACAAGGCTATCTGACAACTATTGTCAGTTGGGTTGCAGTTTGCCTTTTTTCTGCCCTTCCTTTTATATTATGCAACTGCGTTCCGAGTATTTCGGATGCCTTGTTTGAAGCAACTTCCGGTATTACCGGTACCGGTGCAACCATTATGGAGAATGTAGAAAAACTACCGAAATCTGTTTTGATGTGGCGTTCTCTTTTAAATTATATCGGCGGGCTGGGTGTTGTTATTTTTGCCGTAGCGTTGTTGCCTTTCTTAGGTATCGGCGGTATGCAGATTTTTCAGCACGAAAACTCGGATTCCAACGACAAATTTATGCCAAAATTCAGTTATATAGCAAAACGCATTGTCTTTATATATTTATCATTAATGATTGTGGCAAGCTGCGCACTATACCTGTGCGGCATGGGTTGGTTTGATGCCGTTAATCATGCAATGTCGGCCATCGGCAACGGCGGATTTTCTACCAAAAACAATTCTATTGCTGCTTTTAATAGCCTTCCTATTGAATTATGCATTATGCTGTTTATGCTTGCCGGCGCACTGCCGATGACCTTTTACATCCTGCTTTTGCGCGGCACAAAGGCAGACCGTAACGGACAAGTACGCGCATTCCTTAAAATTATCGGGAGCATTGCGTTAATCTGGTGTATCTATTTTTATTGTGCAACGGACTATTCTTTGGGCGAAGTGTTGCGCTACGGCACATTTACGGTTATATCCATTGCCACAACAACGGGGCTGATATCCGCAAATTATATAGAATG
>JAFVBT010000110.1 GCA_017479785.1 Alphaproteobacteria bacterium | reverse complement strand
TTCGCGAACATCCTGTTCTGTTAAACCTTGCGCCTACCTTACACCGTTTAGGTATTCAGGCGTTTGAGCCGGTTTTGGTCGAAGGTAAAGCCATTCACTTACACCCGCTTGTTTGTACAGCATTTAACGCTGACTTCGATGGAGACCAAATGGCTGTTCACGTTCCATTATCAATTGAGGCTCAATTAGAAGCGCGTGTTTTGATGATGTCAACCAACAACATTTTATCTCCGGCGTCAGGTAAGCCGATTATCGTTCCTTCTCAAGATATGGTTTTGGGTATTTATTATCTGACATATGAAGCTGAAGGGTTAAAAGGAGAAGGTTCAATCTTTGCTAACTTTGATGAAGTCGAGATGGCTTTGTTTGAAAAAACGGTTGACTTGCATGCCAAGATTAAATGCCGTATGGAATATGTTACCGATGCGGGTGAATTCAAATATGGTATTGTTGAAACAACCCCCGGACGTATTATGGTTTCTCAAATTTTGCCGAAACATAAGAATGTTCCGTTCTCACTTGTTAACCGTTTGGTTAAAAAGAAAGAAATCGGTGAAATTATTGATATTGTTTATCGTCACTGCGGTCAAAAAGAAACCTGCTTATTCGTCGATAAAATCATGACTTTGGGCTTTACCAATGCTTGTAAGTCCGGCATTTCTTTCGGTAAGGACGATTTGATTGTTCCTGAGGCTAAGAAAGAATTGATTGCTGAGACAGAAGCTCAAGTTAAAGAATTTGAACAACAATATCAAAACGGTTTAATTACCAAGGGCGAAAAATATAACAAAGTCGTTGATATTTGGGCAAGTTGCACAGATAAAATTGCTGATGAAATGATGAAAAACATTTCTAAGATTGACCATGGCTATATCAACTCCGTTTATATGATGGCTCACTCAGGTGCACGTGGTTCTGCTGCGCAAATGCGCCAATTGGCTGGTATGCGTGGTTTGATGGCAAAACCGAACGGTGAAATTATTGAACAACCAATTCTCTCAAACTTCAAAGAAGGCTTTACGGTGTTAGAGTACTTTAACTCTACTCACGGTGCTCGTAAAGGTTTGGCCGATACGGCATTGAAGACGGCGAATGCCGGTTATCTGACGCGTCGTTTGGTTGATGTCGGTCAAGACGTTGTCATCAGCGAAACGGAGTGCGGTACGGACCGCGGTATTATTGTTCGTCCGGGTGTTGACGGCGGTCATGTTATTGCGTCAATCGGCGAGAGAATCTTGGGCCGTACGGCACAAGAGGATATTGTTCATCCGGGAACCGGCGAAGTTTTGGTCAAGAAGGGCAAATTGATTGATGAAGCTGATGTTGCGGTGGTTGAAAAAGCCGGTGTTGAACAGGTTAAAATCCGTTCGGTTTTGACTTGCGAAAGCGAACACGGTGTTTGCGCCGCTTGCTATGGTCGTGACTTGGCCAGAGGTACTCCGGTCAGCATCGGTGAAGCTGTCGGTGTTATTGCCGCACAATCCATCGGTGAACCGGGTACACAATTGACCTTGCGTACGTTCCACATCGGCGGTGCCGCTTCAAAATCAGCCGAGCAATCAACTATTGAAGTTCCGTTTGCCGGTATTTTGAAATTGGAAAATACGCATACGGTTACAAATTCCGAAGGTAATTTAATTATCTTGTCACGTAACTGTGATATTGTTATTCAAGATAATCAGGGCCGTGAAAAGTCACGCCACCATGTTCCGTATGGTGCTAAAATCTTAGCACAGGAAGGAAAAGAAGTGACTAAAGGTCAAAAGATTGCCGAGTGGGATCCGTTTATGATTACGGTTATTTCCGAAAAAGCAGGTACTGCACAATTGGTTGATTTGATTCCGAATGTTTCCGTGAAAGAAAATATGGATGAAACAACCGGTATCAGCTCTAAAACCGTTATTGATTGGCAGTCCGGTCCGATTGCCAATGCCAGCTTGAAACCAAGCATTACATTGAAAGATGCTAAAGGCAAGCCGGTAACCTATGACAGCGGCAAAGAAGTTCGCTATTATCTGTCGGTTGATGCGGTTTTGAACGTTGACAACGGTGACGAAATCAAAGTCGGTGATATCATTGCGCGTATTCCGAGAGAAGGTACGAAAACAAAAGATATTACCGGTGGTTTGCCGCGTGTTGCCGAATTGTTTGAAGCACGCAGACCGAAGGATCCGGCAATCATTTCCGATGTTGACGGTATGGTTGAATATGGTAAAGACTATAAGGCTAAACAACGTATTACGGTTATTCCTCAAGACGGTACGCCTGTTGAATATCTTATCCCGAAGGGACGCCGTTTGGTTGTTCAAGACGGCGATCAGGTGAAGAAAGGTGATTTGCTGGTTGACGGAACACCTGCACCGCATGATATTCTGCGCGTTTTGGGTGTTGAAAAATTAGCCGAATATCTGGTTCAGGAAGTTGAAGCCGTATATCGTCTGCAAGGCGTGAACATCAACGATAAACATATTGAGGTTATTGTATCTCAAATGCTGAAAAAAGTTGAAATTACGGCACCGGGTGATACAACATTCTTAATCGGTGAACAGGTAGACAGAGATGTCTTTGAGGCTGAAAACGAAAAAACAATGGCAGAAGGCGGGCAGCCGGCTGTTGCCGATCCGGTATTGCTGGGTATTACTAAGGCTTCGTTGCAGACCAAGTCGTTTATTTATGCCGCATCCTTCCAAGAAACAACCCGCGTTTTGACGGAAGCTGCCGTTGAAGGCAAGGTTGATGATTTGAAGGGCTTGAAAGAGAATGTTATTGTCGGTCGTCTAATTCCGGCCGGTACAGGTAATGTTTTGCGTTCATTGCGTCGCGTTGCGGCTCAGAATGATAAAGCCATTCTTGAAATGAAACAACAGGCTGCAGAAGAAGCAAGTCAGCAGCAGCAACTTGAATCCGCCGTAGAAGAGTAAAAAACTCGTCTGACGGGTTACTACTTGTAAGTCCTTTTGCTTATGTACTTTTGTTGTACACTGCGCAAAAGGACTTACTTCGTATTAACGCACGTCAGCCGAGTTTTTTATGCCGTGCCGGTTGCCTTATGTGCCTTCTTATGTACTATTTGTGTACACTGCGCAAAAGGCGCACAATGTATTAACGCACGTCAGCCGAGTTTTTTGTGCCGTGCCGGTTGCCTTATGTGCCTTCTTATGTACTTTTGTTGTACACTGCGCAAAAGGCGCACAATGTATTAACGCACGTCAGCCGAGTTTTTTTATATATCGGTGTCTGCTTTACGAGATCCTGACATGCGTCAGGATAACCGTCACAAAAATATGCCGTGTCGCATTTTTTCTTGATTCCGCCGGTGATATTATTAGGGCTAATGGCTTTAAAACAAAAAACGCCGATGAATTCGGCGTTATATAATGAAAATTTGTAAGATTAGGCTTTATCAAATTCTTTTTTGAGCGGGCGATCAAACAAACCTTTGATTGTTTCTTTGATGTCGGCTTTTTCAAAAATAATGCGATAAAGTGCCTGACAAATAGGCATATCAATATTTTCTTTGTCGGCGATGGCTTTTACCGCACGCAATGTGTCAACACCTTCCGCCAATTTTGTGTAAGGTTCTCCTTTGGCAAACAACTCTCCGAACATGCGATTGTGACTGTTTTTAGAGAACAATGTCGCTTCATAGTCGCCCAAGTGTGCCAAGCCGTATACGGAGGCCGGATTGCCGCCCTTGAATTTAATCAAACGACCGACTTCTATCGGCGCACGCGCCATTAGAGCACCTTTCAAACCATACCAGTTTAAGCCGTCCAAAATACCGGCAGCCAGGCCGATAACATTTTTTAAAGCAGCGCCGACCTGATTACCGATGATGTCAGTGCCGGCATAAAAGCGGATAAGCTCACTTTGCATAAATTCAATAACACGTTCTTGAGTTGCCGGATCATAGCTGTCAATAACGGCAGCCGACGGAACACCGCGCATATAATCTTCCACATGTCCCGGTCCGCCTAAAGTGGCAACATGAATATTTTGTTTTATTTCATCCAAAAATACATCAACCAGAATTTCGGCAGATGGTTCTTCCAAACCTTTCATGGCTAATAAAAATGTTTTTCCGCTTAAGTCATATTGATTAAGTTGCTTTGCCAAGTTCCGCAAATTCTGACAGCTGATGGAGATGATAATAAAGTCATTTTTCAATGCTTCGGTTATATCCGAAGTCAGCAACATATTATCACTTAATGTCAGATAATCATTTTTGCGTTCGTTTTTAAGTTGTTGAAAGCCGTAAGAGCGTTCCAAATCATACATCAAAACCGTATCTGCCTTACCATAATTTGCTGCGTACCAACCCAAAAACGTTCCCCAGCGGCCGCAACCGATAACCGTAATTTGTTTCATAATCACCTCATTAAAGCGTTTATTGATTGCACTTATTATTTAATAGAATAGGGCAAGAGGCAACAGAAATAGCGAAAAAATTCACAGATATATTAAGAGCGTTTCTTGTGAAGTTGACTGCGGACGGTTTGAACGTAATTATAGTCTTTAAATGAATCGTATGCTTTATCATAGCTGTCGGCACCGTAGGTATAGAAAACTTTATTGGCAACACTTTTGATGGCATTGTCTATGGTTTCAAATGCCGTGCCGTAATCTGTGGTGTTGGTATTTTTCTTGCGTTTCTGCACAATGTCATGATAAGCGGCAATTGCTTCAATTGTTTTATTGGCATAGTCGCCGTCTCCTTTGTCGGCAAAATAATGCATCAGCTTTACGGTTGTTTGGTAAAAGCACTTATTGATAAGGATGTTCCTTTGTTTGGTATTATTGCCGTCAACTATCATCCGAGTAACCCACACAGTTCCAAAGACGAGGATAATATAGCAGAATATTTTATGAATTTCAATATATAAAATATTCTATTTCAGTTTGGCTTTTAATTCCTGAATTAAACCGTCTATGCCGTTCGGCGACTTCTGAATATAAGAAGTGTATTCGCTGCGAGCTGTTTGTGCCAGACTGACATTTTCAATGATGATATCTACAATGCGTAGATTACCGCCGGTCTTTTTGACGCGCCATTTTACGGATGCAGGTTTTCCTTCGTCCATCGGTACTTGCGTATTAACAAATATCTGATCTTCTGATTTTGAGTTTTCAGTACCTAAAAATTCAAAATGTTTTCCTTTGAAATCGTCAAAGCGTTCCGACCAAGTTTGAATATTGAGTTTGCGATAAACGCTGATGAATTCTTCCTGTTGCTTAGGAGTGGCTGTTCGCCAATAACGCCCCAAAACAAATTTGCCGATAAAATCCAAGTCCAAGTCCTGATTAAACAATTTAGTAAAACGTTCTTTTTTTTCAGCAGTTGACGCATTAGAATTAATTAACTCCTCAATACCGGTTTGCGTAACGTTTTTTACAAAATTTTCTGCATCTGCCGGATTAACGTCTGCCCGAGCATTATCGGCTAAAAGCATAAACGCGGAAAATAACAAGGCGTAAAGTTTTTTCATTTATTTCGTCCTCATATTAAATTATTCAAAGTCATCTTCATCATCAAAATCAAAATCGTAACTGTCGTTGTTTTCGGTTTTTTGACCGGCGCAACTGCCGATTTTTAAGCGGTTTTGAATGTATGCCGATTTAACGGTGCTGTACACATCCACGGAATTTGCCGTCAGTTTATCCAAAAGCTCTATATTTTGTTCACGCAAACTGATAAATCCGAGCGTTGTCAGACCATAATAAAAACTGTATCTCTCCAAATCATTACCGAATGTTGCATAGTAATCAGCCCAATATATCGGATCGGCAACGTCGTCGGCAACTAAACCGACTGTGGCACGCGGTGTGCTTGGCCCAAAAAGCGGTAAAACAATAAAAGGTCCATCCGGAACGCACCATTTTGCAAGAGTTGTATCAAATCCGGTTTTGTTTTTAGGCAATCCCCAACCGTTGGCAACGTCAAAAGTTCCCAAAAGACCGAGCGTTGAGTTGATTACAAAGCGCCCGAGAGATTTTCCGGAATCGGCAAAATTTCCTTGTAGTGAGTGGTTAATCGTTGTAGCCGGTTCTTTGAGATTGCCAAAGAAATTGCGGACACGCTCACGAATAAATTCCGTTGTGACGGCGCGGTAACCTTTGGCAACCGGTTTAATGACATAATCATCGGCAGCCGTGTTGAAGTTAAACATTGCACGATTATAGGTTTCCAGTGCCGAATCGTCATCAGTTGCCCAAGCCAGGGTAATGTGGAAAAGCACTGCTGAAATCAGCATAATTATTATGTTTGTTTTTAAACTTCTCATTTCTTTCTCTCGTTGTTTTGGCCTAATATATAGCTGAAATACACATAAATCAATAAAAAAATACAAATATATGTTGACAATCAAAAAATGACGTTATATAAAACAGCGTGATGCGACGCCAACATAGCTCAGTTGGTAGAGCTACTGATTTGTAATCAGTGGGTCGGGAGTTCGAGTCTCTCTGTTGGCACCAATAAAAAGAAGAAACCACCTGCATGGTGGTTTCTTCTTTTTATTTATTGCAAGAGCTAGATAGGAACTTCCGACCCACTTGGGTCGGGCCGGAGGAATAAAATTGCTCCGGTGGAGCAATTTTTAACGACGGGCGAAGGTTGCTTGTGAGCAAACAAGCGCAAGCGATGTGCGGCGAACAAATCGCAACCGAGTGACCGAAGTTTAAGTTTTCAAATTAAATAATAAAGAAAGTAAACTTAAACAAGAAGAGAGTCTCTTAAGTTGGCACCAATAAAATAACCGTCCGTAAGGGCGTTTTTTTTGTTGGTGGTACAAGAGCCGAACGGACGACCCACTTGGGTCGGGCTGAATATAAAAAAACAACATTTTGAGGTTCCTATTTTGTTAGCATACTGATTACCCTGTTACCCTAGCTACTGTCAAGAGTATTTGAACCAGTTCGCTTATCATTCCATTCTCTAAGATTTGATGCGAGCATTGCCATATCAGCACCACCTTGTCCATATTGGGCAGCACTGCAATTCATATAAACTCTGATGATTTCAACAAACACAGAGTATGGAAAATACTTGCGAAACTTTTGTGATTAAGCCTATGCTCTTTGGTTTAAGCCTTTATAGATATTAAACTGAGGTGATGTATGAATGTTCGGGTATAATTTTCTTGACTTTGCTTCATATTAGAATTATGGTTCGCGTTATAAAAACTATAATTATGACAAAATGTATAATCATTAAAAAATTATTGCTTATGAACAAATTTGAACAACTATTGCTGAAAACAGGCAGCCCGGAGTTGATTGACGCTTATTTAAAGGAATATCAAGAAAACGTTGATGATGATTTCCGTAAGGCTGTCGTTGTATATGGAGAAAAAGTTAACAAACTGTTTTCTGCAGCGGCCCCGGCATCAGACGAACTATTGAATTGGGATATTGCGACCTTTTTAGATAATTACTGCTCCGGTAATGTGGCGAGAATCTATAATACTTTGAGTTATCACGGTGTTAAGACTGTGAGAGATATTGTAAAGTGTCGCAAAGGAGATTTGGAACAGACCAGAAATTTTGGCTCTAAATCTATGGCCAATCTGTGTTTGGCTCTTGCAAAAGTGGACTTGCAATTGTGCGATTAACCACACGCAATAACAGAAGGATATCAAGACTTATCTGTAATTATAAAAAAGAAAGCGGCACTGCGAGAAGTGTCGCTTTTTTTGTGCTTTTTCGGAATAATATATAAATTTTGACACAAGCTTGTAAAAAATGCTTGCAAAAAGAAAAAAATGCATATACAACACACCTAATCATTCGGGAAAGCTTTTTTTGCTTGCTTTTTAGATAAAGCTGTGCTAAACATAGCGCCGAATGTTTGTGTAATTAATTAACAATAAAGAGAAAAGAAATGGCTACACCTAAGAAAAAAGTATCTAAATCTCGTCGCGATATGCGTCGTGCACATGATGCGTTGACACCGAGTTCTTATCAAGAATGCCCGAATTGCGGCGAATTGAAAAGACCTCACCACGTTTGCCCGAAATGCGGTCAATATGACGGCAAAGATGTCGTTGCGCATAAGGAAGCAAAATAAGTCTTTTAATTTCTAGAATATGGAGCAGGTTGTGTCTGATAGTAATCTGGTCATATCCGTGGATGCTATGGGGGGAGATAATTCCCCTCGCATCGTTGTTGAGGGAATTCATATTGCTCACAAAAATAATCCGGATATTAAGTTTGTGTTGTTTGGCGATGAAGCAAAAGTTAATGCGGAAATGGCTAAGTTTTCGGAGCTTAAAAATTTTTGCACAGTGATTCACAGTACTGAAGTTGTCAGAAACGAAGATAAGCCTTCTCAAGTTATTCGTAATAAAAACACCAGTATGTATATGGCAATTGATGCCGTTCGCAAAGGTGATGCCCGTGCAATTATTTCTGCCGGCAATACCGGTGCGTTAATGGCTATATCCAAAATGCTGTTAAAAACCATACAGCGCGTCCATCGTCCGGCAATTTGTACCAATATTCCGCACAAAGACGGAATGTGTGTGATGCTTGATTTGGGGGCAAATACCGAGTGCAGCGCCATAAATTTGGCGGAATTTGCAATTATCGGTAATATTTTGGCGCGTCACACACTGGAAATTGAACGTCCGCGAATCGCCTTGTTGAACATCGGTGCCGAAGAAATGAAAGGTAGTGAAGAAATTCATCAGGCCGCAAAGATGATTAAAAATACACATCTTGATTTGAATTTTATCGGTTATATTGAGCCGCACCAAATCAGTGAAGGATATGCCGATGTGATTGTTTCGGACGGATTTACCGGTAACATTGCGCTCAAAACAATGGAAGGAACGGCAAAATTGGTGTCAGGCTTACTTAAAAGTACCATTAAAAATTCCGTTTGGGCAAAGATCGGCTTACCATTTTTATTGCCGATTATTTGGACAATGAAAAAGAAAATGGATCCGCGGAAGTATAACGGTGCCATGTTCGTCGGTTTGAACGGATTATCGGTTAAAAGTCATGGCGGAACAGATTCGTTGGGATATTCTTATGCCATTGATAATGCCGCAAAATTGGTGCGTCAGGATTTTGTTCAAACAATTCGCGATGAAGTTGAACATGTTGATTTAGACGAGTTGTCTCAGGATATTTTATACGATGTTTATTAGAAGTGAAATTGTCGGTTTTGGCCGCTATTTACCAAATAAAGTTCTTACAAACGATGATTTGTCACACATGGTGGAAACCAATGATGAATGGATTAGAACGCGTACCGGAATTTGCAGCCGGCATATTGCAGAAGGCGAAACGACGTCAATTATGGCGGGTAAGGCAGTAGCATCGGCACTTAAAAATGCGGGTATGTCTCCGCAAGATGTTGATTTATTGATTGTTGCCAGCGTGACACCGGATTTAACAACGCCTTCAACTGCGACTTTGGTTGCAGGTTCGTTGGGTTTTAGAGCAGGGGTTCCGGCATTTGATATTTCTGCGGCTTGCTCGGGCTTTGTATATGCTTTGACAATGGCCGATAATATGATTCGCTTGGGACAAGTTAAAACTGCGGTAATTGTCGGCGCCGAATGTTTATCTAAAATTGTGGATTGGACAGACAGAAACACGTGTGTGTTGTTCGGTGACGGCGCAGGTGCGGCAGTTTTGCGTGCGGCCGAGGGCAAGGGTGATAGTACAGATACCGGTGTATTGAGTACCTGTATTTTTTCTGACGGCAGTAAAACCGAATTTTTGAAAACAACCGGCGGTGTTTCTTCTACACAAAATCCGGGAGTTGTTTTAATGAACGGTAAGGAAGTGTTCAAGCATGCCGTTGTCAGTTTGGCAGAAGCGGCGGAAACAGCTTTGGAAAGAGCCGATATCAAAAAAGAACAAATTGATTGGTTAATACCGCATCAAGCCAATGTTCGCATTATTGACAGTGTGCGTGAGCGTTTGAATATTGCGCCGGAAAAGGTTATTATATCGCTCGATCATCACGGCAATACGTCGGCGGCTTCCATTCCGTTGGCATTATCCGAAAACATTGAGAGCGGACGGGTTAAAAAAGGAGATTTGCTTGTTTTAACGGCTATGGGTGCCGGTTTTACTTGGGGCGGTGCGGTTATTCGTTTATAAAGTTGCCGGAAAATTCAGTGATAAAAAAAATCCCGATGTGATTACATCGGGATTTTGCGTTATTTTTTGATAAATTCTTTGATTTTCAAAACCTCTTCAATAGGCATTTTATCGATATTCGTATGCATTTGATCGAGATAACTCGGGTAATCCATATAGTCCCCGAAGAGGTTGGTTAAATAGGCATCCATATTATTCGGGCAGAAAAATTTATGGTTGCAGAATTTTATCTCTTTTAACGGAAAGATGAAATCATATGGTAAAAACATTGAATATTTCGGCCGTGTGTGAAATTCAAAACCGACGACAATATCCGGACATTCTTTCTCCGGCGCAGGGATCTTTCCGTTTAAAAATTGCTTATATAAATTTTGGTAGTATTGGTGAAGTACTTTTTTATCAGTGCCTTTTTTATAGCGCTTTTTATTTTTCGCAAGCAATTTGTCTGCTTGAGCCGTTAAATTTATGCGTTTATCCCACGAATCGATTTTTTCGGAATACAAATCAAACGGGAAAATGTCTACCCATATATCGGCAATTTGTTTATGTTCTATTTTTAAAAAATTAAATATTCCTTTCGGTGCACTGCAAATTTCCAATATCAGATCCGGATTTTTATTCTCTTTATTGAAAATTTCAATCATCTTATCATAGTCCGAGCGGAGCATGGATATGTCAATATCGTCATCCCACGGAATAAAATCGCCGTGACGGGCTGCGCCGAGTGCGGTTCCGTCGCTTATCCAGTAGCGGATATTATGTTTGCGGCAAAACTCGTCGACGGCAAGCAGAATTTTCAGGTTTGCCAACTGTATTTCTCTTTTTTGCCCGACAGCAGGAGGTAACGATGTTATTTCAGGGTAGGCGCAGATTTCAAGTTTGCGTATTTTCTTTGAAATATTGTAAGCCATATCATTCGTAGTTAATCTTTTTATGTATACCGGAATACCGCATACATAATAAATTGTTTTGCGTGATTTTACTCTTTTTTTGAAGAAATTCATAATAGTCTCCTTACTGTTTGTTTAAGATATATTGCTCAAAAGTGATGAAATCCGTTTGAGGTTTTTCATATTTGTAACTTAGCTTTTGGATAGGGCTTTGATGGATAATTTCTTGATATTGAGATAAAGAAAATTTATTTAGCAAGTTTAAGTATAAAGCTTCAACTTTTTCATCATCATAAAATAATGGTGTTTGCTGCCATAAATTTCGGCAAAAAGCGTTATTTTCAACCATCAAATCAAAAAAGAGGTGGTATAGAAAATAATGG
Organism: Alphaproteobacteria bacterium; assembly: GCA_017479785.1. Lineage (GTDB taxonomy): Bacteria > Pseudomonadota > Alphaproteobacteria > RF32 > CAG-239 > RUG410. The sequence continues at coordinate 6,566 of JAFVBT010000110.1, read as the reverse complement.
ATAAGTTGATTTTCATTTTGCCAAAAGGCAAATAGTAAAGCACGCATGCCTGTCATCAATGGGTGTTGTGGAACACTATGCAAAAACCAACTGTTGCTGTCTAAAATTTTAGGGAAAGTACGTAAATATGTGCGGCTATGAAAGGCAAAGAACGGCGCATGCATAATGTTTTCATCGACAATATCTCCAAGAAATACCGTCGCATCCATCCAGGTTCCGCCGTGTTGATATAAGAGGCATACACGCAAAATATCAGAAAAATGTGTATTTGTAATAATGCCCTTATGCCATTTATCGTATATGTATGTTGGAATGTCAGCATATTGCCGTATATTTTCACTTGTAATGATTATCAATTTTTTTTGCGGATATGTGCGGCGTATGCTGTTTATGCACGCCTTGACAATCGGCGGTGCGTTTTCTTCTCCCTGTAGCCAGCAGGTCCAGATAATATCTTCTTTCGGCTCCGGTTTTATTTCTTTCGGAAGGTTGTCCAGCGCATATAAATAGCGGCGCAGATATTTTTTATCAAGCATAGCCAGAGCCTTTTTGCGCTTGAATTTTTTATCTTTGGCAAAACTGAAATTGTAGGCAAAACGCACAAGTTGTTTTTTGATTTTAGTCGGCAGATACATTTAATTTTCCTTCAAAAGAATTTTTAAAAGCATAATTTTTTTACTGAGTGACAATCCGGTGAAACGGATAATTTGCTGTTTGTACAGTTTTTTTATCAGCGGATATATTTGCTTTTTCTCATCACATTTTTCCAGATATTTTAAAGCATTTGAAACGGATTTTGCTACTCTGTTTTTATAAATTTGTTTCCATAGTTTATGGCTGTTATATTTTTTGTAAACGTGTTCGGCCACAAACAAAAGCGAATTAATTTTATTTATTGAGCTTTTTTTATGAACCAAAGACTGAGGATTTTTTCTGTAATACTGCAAAGGTGCCGAAATTATGTTAATGGCAAAATTTTCGGTAAATAAATCACTGTGAAAAAGCACGTCTTCCGAAAAACAGCAATTTTCGTGAAATGTTGCATTTTTAAGGCAATCGGCACGATACATCTTTCCCCATACCGCCAAATATTGATCTTTGCAAGTTGCAAAATATTGGAGTGCATCTGCAGAATGCCGAGAATATTCTTTAATTCGGGCAAAAGAGACAACGTGCTCATCATCAACATCTTCGTAGTCGCAGCAACAAATATTTTTATCTCCGATCTCTTTAAGCATAATTTCTAAAAACTGCGGATGGATATAATCATCGGAATCCAAAAAGCAAATAAACTTTCCGCCGGATTTAGTCATTCCGAAATTGCGAACGGAAGATATGCCGCCGTTTTCTTTTGAATAAACCTTAATGCGCGAATCTTTGTCGGCATAGTTTTGCAGTATCTTAAGACTGTTATCCGTGCTGCCGTCATTTACGCATATAACTTCAAAATCAGGCACGGTTTGCCTGAGAATGCTGTCTAAACATTGCGGCAGATATTTTGACGTGTTGTAAACGGGAACAATGATTGACACTAAATCCATTTATTTTTCTGCCCTAACTTTATTGATTAGTTCAAGCCAAGCCGCAATAATTTTTTGCGGTGCATATTTTTGCATATCGGCGCGGGCAAATTCTCCCATTTGCTGACGCAATTTCGGATTCTGCATTAAAAGACGAAGTTTTTCGGTCATATCCGGAATGTCTTTGACAAGATAACCGCTTTTTTCGTTAACCAAGATCCGATTGATGGCATATGCAAAATCATAGCCGATTCCCGGCAAGCCGAGCGCCAATCCGTCGGCCAAGCCATAACCGAAGCCTTCGGTATAACTCGGCAGGGCGACAATATCGGCATTAAGATATTCTTCAGTGATGTTGTGTGAAAATCCCGGAAACAGAATCTGATTTTCCAAATAGTTATCTTCAATCAATTGTTGTAATTCGGCAAAATATTTTTTGTGTCGGCGTGAGTTTTTAACTTTACCGAAAAATTTGATTTTCCAATCCGGAAATTCTTTTGCCAAAGGTATAAATGCCTCAATCAAATCTTTTTGGCGTTTGGCTTTGGCAATTTGTGCCACGTGTATAATAGTTTTGCTTTGTTGGTTGTAATCCTTCCGCAAATCAGGTATCGGAACCTGATTTGGGATAATCACAACATCTTTTTCTATGAATTCCTTTTTGAATAAATCTGCAAATTCCGGCATCAGCACCTGAACAGCCGAAACGCGCCTCATCAGGTGATGAAACAAAATTCGTTGCCACCAATGTTTTAAGTGCTTTTGAAAAACTTCATCCGGCGGATTGTGCATCATCAAAATAATCGGAATATTATGTTTTTGCAATAAAGTCACGTTTAATAAATCTTGCAGAAAGTAACAAATAATAACATCAGGTTGAATTTGGCTTAAGGCTTTACCGAAACGCCACGTCGGCAGGGTGATATGTCGGCGCATGCGATGCCACAGATTTATCAGAAAATTGTTTGTTTTGCCGCTTAAATTGATTTTGATAACATCAGGACTTATCGGCGCATCAACTTTATTTTCTACACTGTCGCACAGCAATGTAACCTTATGACCGGCATTGGCCAAATTAGAGGCAAAATTGCATACCCACTTGGTTGAAAATGCACTTCTGTCACGGGTTAAAAGTATTTTCAGTTGCTTAGTCATCTGTTGCTCTCTATATTTCTTTTGTGTAGAATAGTAAAAATATTGAGTTATGGCAACGGCAAAATAAAAATATTCAACCAAAAAAGGCGGAGAGTTTAACTCACCGCCTTTATATAAATAAAAAGAAAATATTATTTGCTGTTTACAACATCTTGCAAAGTTTTGCCTGCTTTGAATTTTGCAACATTACGTGCCGGAACTTTAATCGGTTGACGTGTGCGCGGATTTATAGCCGTTGTGGCAGATCTTTTAGATGTGGCAAATGTACCGAAGCCGACCAAACGAACATCTCCGCCGGATTTTAATGTGCTGCATACGGAAGTGATAAAAGCATCCAATGCTTTGGCGGAGTCGGTTTTTGTTAAACCTGATGTTTTAGCAATGCTGTCAATTAATTCATTTTTATTCATTTTATTATTCCTTATATATAAGTTATGTAAATGAGATTTTTTTCTCGTCAAGCATAGTAGTACGATAAATCAACAAATGTCAAACAAAAAACATATAAAGCATCCTCTGTGAGTCGTTTTTTATTCGTGTTTGACATTTCAGCGGGTTTTATTTAGCATAAAACCATATTTCGGGAGATTTAAGATGAATTTTAGAATTTGCGCTTTGAGTTTTGTGCTTTTGTGCGCGGCATGCGACGACTCAGCTAATGTTTTGATATATAACGAGAACAACACCAGCGTGGTTAACGGTGTGGTTTATGATATGCAGGAAAAGCCGATTAACGGTGTTTACAAAATATATTATCCGAACGGCGGCGTGCGTATGGAAGTTGAAAGTAAAGAGGGTTTGCCGGACGGCGAGGGCAAATTTTATGATGAAGACGGCACGCTTCAAAACAAAACAACTTTTAAAAACGGTCGTGTTGACGGGCCTTTGTATAATTTTTATCCGGACGGACAAGTTCATAATGAACTTAATTTTACCGCAGGAGTGCAAAACGGTTCGCAGAAAACTTATGATGAAAACGGCGAATTGGCTGCCGAAGTTGTGTTTGAAAACGGTAAACCGACGGAGGGATATACCGTTAATAAAGGTAAAAAAACGATTCTTACACCAGAAGAGTTAAAGCTTTTAGAAAATTAATTTTGATATATCTTATTATTTTATAGACAGTATCGTCGGAATCCTTTAAAAATTGCGAATAGGGGATTTTTGATAAAATCATTTTAAATCAATACGTTATAAAAAATCTTGCGATAAAATTTAAAAATACCATTGTAATTTTAAAAATGCAGAATATGTCAAAAAAAGCCATTTTTTGCATGTTTTTGTATAAAAATTGCAAAAAAGTAAAAAAATACTTAACAAATAATTAATTTTCTGTTAATAATAAATTTAGTTATGAATATTCCAATTTTCAGAAAATTAACTGGAGGATTATATGAAAAATTTATATTACGCAATAGCGTTGGTTTTGGTTGCCGGCTTGACGGCTTGCGCCAACGACAATGTTAATGAAGGTCGCAATTATCAATATGCCGGCCGTGACGGATGTAGCGATGCATTAGTTCAGCCGAGACAGGCACCGGTTGTTCAACCGGTTGCTCAGCCGGTTAGCTGCTGTCAGGCTCCTACGCCGGTTCCGAATTGCGGCGGTTGCCCGGCAAGAGAATATACAGTCAGAACGCCGGTAAAAGTTGTTTACAAGAATACAACATATCGTACAGTGTATGAACCTCGTACATTTGAATCTACTTCTTTCGAAACTCGCCCTTATAACAGAGCCGAAGTTTGCGAAGGCGGTGATTGTGGTCAGATGCGTCTGGTTTCTCAACGTCCAATGTACTAATCTTGTTAAGAACAGCAAATTTTCTGAAATAGAGGGAAAGAGAGGGGGATATTTCTCCCTCTCTTTCTTTTTAAAACTCGTCTGACGGGTAACTGCTTGTAATTTTTTTCCTTGTGTACTAATTTGTACCCGGCGTCAAAAAATTACGGCGCATTTACCGCGTCAGCCGAGTTTTCCCCGTCAGCCGTACTAGTTCCCTTTTGTACTCTTATGTACACGGCGTCAAAAAATTACGGCGCATTTACCGCTTCAGCCGAGTTTTCCTCGTCAGCCGTGCTTGTTCCCTTGTGTACTAATTTGTACACGGCGTCAAAAAAATATGGCGCTGTGCGAAGGGGACTGTTGAGTATATGGTGTCCGCCTCACAAGATTCTGTCATACGTCAGGATGACTACTCAATTGTCATGCTGAACTTGTTTCAGCATCTCGTGCGGTTTTGCATGGTTTCGGTTGATGGAAATTATCCTCATCTATTCCACTTCAATTTCATAATAAACTTGAGAGGCAGTTTCTTTATTGAGTTGTTCCCACGGGCGCACATAATAACCGTGAATAACAATCTTTCCGGCCTTTTGCGCCTTAAATTTGTATTCTCTTACACCGCCGGCCCCGATTAAATCGGAATTGCCCGCAATAAATTTTGAAGAAATAACCGTTATTGTTTTTTGTTTTTTAGGTTCTACTTCAAATTCCCACCCATAGCCGGTGGTCGGATTTTCAGGCAGGCGAATAACAGCTTTCTGACCTTTATCAAGCATAACAGCCTGTCCGCTGTCGCTTTGTTTAAGCTCCAATGATTTTCCGCAAGCAACTAACATAAATAAAGCCGCCATATTAAATAAAATGCGCATATCCGTCTCCTTTGTATATTTAACCATACACAAAGTTTCATATTATGCAAAGAAAAATCTCGTTAATTTTAAGGCTTTTTTTGTGTCAGGTTCAGTTTTTTACGATACAAGTCTATAATTTTTTGCTTTATCGGGTTACTGCGTGCAGTCAGATATTCCGGAATCGTAATCCATTCGGGGATTTTTTTAACGGCTGACGATGTCAGAATGTCACCGTATATTTGCACATTCAGGTCGGCAAAGGCTACCTTTTCGTTTTTGGGCATGGCTTTTTGTTTGTTTTGCAGTTCTTGTAAATAAATTTCGGCAAATTCATTGCTGTTTTCAATGTCATAGCCCAAACACCCGAAAGCCATCAGCTCGTCTCCGGTATAAGGAATAAGGCAGATTTGTTCCAAAATTTGAGAAATAGAAATGAAATACTGGGTCGCTTGACTGTTCATTGCTAAGTTCTTCCTTGCTCTTCTTTCGTAATTTTAATGGTCGCTTTAGAATTAGCTGCAGTTTTTGGCATCATATTTTTCAACAGTGCATCACATTGCTGTTTTGTGAGAGTTAATCCGGCGAAAGCAACATTCTCTTTATTCATTCTTTCTTCCAGCATTTGCGGATTTTCCAGCATTTCTCCGTTTTGAATCATGTCAAGACATGCGGCAAAAACGTAGCGTGGAAGATCTTTTGACAATTGACTCAGCTTCTGTATGTCGGGCTGGTCCTTGGCATCTTTCTGTCTGAATTTCGGATAAACCTTGCCGAGAAGCAGCGAGGATCTGATTGTTATTTCAGAATCCTCATTAAGTTTTTCTATGAATTCTTTCGTCTGGGAGGTATCGTTTGTTGCACAGTTTGTCATGGATTTAATTTGTTCGTCAATCGGTTGCGTATCAAGAAAACTGTCATTTGTATACAGCGATTCTGCATACAAATATACATAATCTTGAGTGGTAATGGCCGTAGTAAGTTGTGAACACTCACTATCAAAGTCTGTCCTGTAATGAGAGGCCTCATAATATCCCTTTTGCGTATTAATCTTTTCTTCTACGGCAAGCAGTTTATTCATTTCTTCGGAATGTACTTTCGCGTAAGATTTAATTTGCTCAAAAAAGTTTTGTACGACAGTGTAGCGATTGTATTGGAAATCAGGGAATGTTTGCTTTTCTTCTAAATACTTCATGGCGCTGCCGAGTTTTGTGAGCAGAGCAATATTATTTTGAGTGGTTATCGGATTTTCGATTTCGA
>JAFVBT010000109.1 GCA_017479785.1 Alphaproteobacteria bacterium | reverse complement strand
TTATACATATTCGGAATCATTAATAACAAGCCTTGAGAGGCGGTAAACGTTGTTGTGAGCGCACCGGCTTGCAAAGCGCCGTGACAAGCACCGGCTGCACCGGCTTCGGATTGCATTTCCTGAACATCAGGCGATACACCCCAAATATTTTTTTGATTAGCTGCAGACCACGCATCGGCCCATTCACCCATCGGTGAAGATGGAGTAATCGGGTAAATAACGCAGACTTCGTTTAAACGGTGAGCCACGGAAGCGCAGGCTTCATTGGCGTCCATCATTTTCATTTTAACATCTGACATTTATAACATCCTTATAAGTTGATTAAAAAAGCAACGAAAAAACAGGTGTATAGCCGATTTATCGTCACTTTACGTTTAGTAAACAAAAATGTTTATGGCGGATTTATAGCACAACCTTTGCAAAAATCAAGATGATTTTGCCCTTGTTTATAAAAAATATTTCATCAACGATAAATTATCTTGCTTCTTGATTATGTATTAAAGAATCAGGTATTGTTATGCCTAAAGACAGCGTATCGGCGGTGTTATGTTTTTCAAGGGTGTCGGGTTTGTTTTGTATAGCCGATGAATCAGAGGTATGAACAAGACTGTCTAACGTCGCTTGAACAATTGATGCATCACTATTTTGAACAGCAGCGGGAACTTTTATAATTTTATGCAAACGATCATCTCGGATAATTGTTTCTTCCTTATCTTGAGGAATTGTCTTATTTATGCGGGCATATTTCTCTAAATTTTTGATATATGAATCATCATTACCGATATATGCCAATTGACTCTGCTTTGTCACCATAAAACACGGTTGGTCTTTGGATATTTCAATACCATATTTACTTTTGAAAACTTCTATGTTTACAAACTCGTTCTCATCTAATTTAATTTCTCTCACGTACGTTTTTTCATTATTATAAATATTGGGAATTTCTTCTTTAGGTGTTCCCCACCGAGATAAATACGTATCTGTCGGCTCTATTTCGTCTGTATCATAGGTGCGAATTTTAATAAATTTTAAGGTTACGGGATAACCGTATAAATCCTCGCCCTCAATAGAATCTTTGAGGAATATTGCCGAATTGATATCAGACGACGGATCTTTCTGCTCTCCGCATCCCATTGTTAATGTTGCGGTTAATGGTAACACCGCGGCAATTTGCTTGATATGACGTCCCAACTTTAAATCGTTAATATGTTTTTCTTTATATCCAGACATTTATCATCCCTCCGATTTGCGATAATATATCATTTTATTATTTTTGTCAACAAAATATCAACAACTTTGTCATTTTTTTTGTAAAAAAGTTGCACTTCCCTCTGAAATATTTACAATAATTGCAAAGGAGACGTTATGCTTAATATTATATGGGCTTTATTTTTTATCTGCGGATTTATTGCCGCATTTGTACAATGTGTTGTTTTCGGTAATTCTGCGATATGGACAGAAATAACCAATCAACTTTTTTCTACCGCAACTTCGGCTTTTCAGCTTGCTCTAAATTTGACGGGAATGTTATGTTTTTGGCTCGGAATTTTAAAAATTGCGGAACAATCCGGTCTAACTAACATTTTAGCCAAAGCTTTGCGCCCGCTGTTTAAAATTATTATGCCGGAAGTTCCGGACAACTCACCTGCCCTCGGCTCTATTGTGATGAATATGGCTGCCAATATTTTGGGATTAGATAATGCCGCCACACCTATGGGGCTTAAGGCAATGACTCAATTACAGGAAATTAACCCGCATAAACAGCAGGCATCAAACGCACAAATTATGTTTATTGTCATTAATTCATCGGCCATAACCGTTCTGCCTGTTTCTATATTAATGTATCGGCATTTAGAAGGTTCAACCAATCCGGCTGCGGTCTTTATTCCGATTTTGTTGGCAACAACCTGTTCCACAATTGCCGGTTTTTTGGCGGTGGTCTGCACACAAAAAATTCGTATTTTTAATCGTATTTTCGCGGCATATTTCTTTGGATTGATCGCTGTTATCGGCGGTGTTTGTGCTTATTTTTACTCTTTAGATGCAACCACCCGTCTTGATTATTCCGAAAAGGCGGGAAATTTCCTTATTTTAGGACTGATTACACTGTTTATCGGCTATGGCGCAATTAAAAAACTGAATGTGTATGAAACATTTATAAGCGGTGCCAAAGAAGGTTTCCAAATTGCCGTGCAAATCATTCCGTATATGGTGGCCATGCTTACGGCTATTGCCGTTGTGCGCTATTCCGGTGTTATGGACGGTCTTGTTTGGTGTTTGGGAAAAATTGTCTCATTTTGCGGCATAAACAGTGACTTTATACCGGCATTACCGACAGCTTTGATGAAACCGCTTTCCGGAAACGGTGCGCGCGGCATGATGATTGAAACCATGCGCACATACGGCGCCGACAGTTTTCCGGCCTTTGTGTCTTCGGTTATTCAAGGCTCAACCGAAACAACTTTTTATGTAATTGCTCTGTATTTCGGTGC
>JAFVBT010000015.1 GCA_017479785.1 Alphaproteobacteria bacterium | reverse complement strand
TTTGGAAAGTTCTTCTGGCAGTTTTGCTTCCTTTGCTCGTAGCAATTTCAAGAAATTATCTTGGCGTTCACTATCCGACCGATGTTTTGATGGGACTTGGAATCGGTTATATTTTTTCAATCGGATGCCTTCTTTTCGGAAATAAGATAGAAGCCCTTTTCAAAAAATTGCACAAAATGTTTATTTTATCTGCCTACAACCGCTATTTACGCTTATTTTCCATACGTTCTTCGTAAAATTTATTCAGCTTATTCAGCAATCTGGTCCGTTTTAAGCGGCTTAAATGATCTATATACAAAACCCCGTCCAGATGATCTATTTCGTGTTGCAGAATAATGGCCAGCAAATCATCTGCCAAAATTTCCTGCTCCACTCCGTCATAATCTGTATAATGCACACGCACCTTTTCATTACGCTCAACTTCGGCACGCTGATCCGGCAGCGACAAGCAACCCTCATTAAACAAAATTGTTTCTTCGGAACGCCAGATAATTTCCGGATTTATCAAATACATCGGCCTTCTGGCGCTGAAATCTTCATCGCTCGGGTTCGGATCCAAAACGATAATCCTTTTAGACACCCCAACTTGCGGAGCGGCCAGTCCGCACCCCTTATCCGCATACATTGTCTCAAGCATATCATCCAAGAAATGACGCAATTCATCGTCAACCTTTGTTACGCGTTCGCACTTTTTGCGCAATACTTCACTCGGATATTCATAGAACTTCAAAACTGACATTTTATCCTCTCACGGCGTGCGCTATTTGATCCAACACGGCATTAACCATTTTCGGCTCGTTTTTGCTAAAGAACGCATAGGCCAAATCCACATATTCCTGAATTAAAATTTTAACATCAACATCCGTCGTGTTGGCAATTTCATATACAGCACTTAACAACAATGCCTGCATAATACCGTTCATTTTTTCATAAGACCATTCGCCGTGCAAAAATTGATTAAGCGATTTTTCCAAGTCTTCTTTCTTAGATTGCGCTCCACGCACCATCTGTTCAAAATATGCCGTATCAATCGGTCCCAGTTCCACAAATTTTTCGTTATCTTCACCATTACTGTCATCTATGGCAAAACGCCCTATCTTGCCCTGCACAAAGTCCTCAATAACCTCATCCACCGGCAATTGCCCCAACGCAATCATATAATTTGCCTGAACGGCAGCCAATCGCGCACCTGACTTCATTTTAATTTTCGGTGAAACAAACTTAGACATTTTAATTTTCCTCCATAGACGGCTCCGATGTTGCCGTTGTTAATTTATCTATTGTTGCAACAAAATCTTTTAAATCATTGAGATTACGAAAATCTTTATATACCGAAGCAAACCGAATATATGCAATATTATCCAAATGAGACAAAGCCTCCATAACGCTTTCGCCAATTTGCACGGTGGTAATTTCCGTTTCGCCGGAACTTTCAAAACGACGCTGCAACGAATTGACGATTTTTTCAACCCGCTCGGCGGAAATCGGTCTTTTTCGCACGGCCAACGCAATGGATTTTGCCAATTTATCTCTGTCAAACAGCGTTTTCTCACCATTACGCTTAATCACAAAAAGTTCCCGCAATTGCACGCGTTCAAACGTTGTAAAACGCGAGCCGCATTCCGGACATTCACGACGGCGACGTACGGCAGTATCATCATCCGTATTACGCGAATCTTTCACTTGTGTTTCTTCACAACCGCAAAAAGGACATTTCATTACATTTTTCCTTGTTTTAACAATTCTTCGGTCACCTGATACATTTTTGAAGAGTATCTTGCACCCTTTATAAGAACAATATCACCGTTTTGCAAGAGTTTATTGAACAAAAATTCGGCAATGCCGTCTTTATTTTCAAAATAATATTGCTTTTTTGTTTGTGGTAATTGTGCCAACATATCTTTCATTTCAGGACACACACCGACAACAACATCAATGGAAGTATTCGCCAACAATTGTCCGATTTTTTGATGTTGTTCCAAAGAGGTTGCACCCAATTCGGCCATTTTTCCCAAAACAACGATTTTGCGTCCGGTCACCGGCGTCTTATCAAGTGCGGTTATTGCCAATTTCATTGCTTCAGGCTGACCGGAATAACTGTCATCTATCAACGTATATGTTCCACAATTCGGCAGTTTAAGCGTATGATGTTTGCCGCGCCCGTCCAACGCTCCGAAATCTTTGATAAAGCCGGCCGCTTTTTTGGTATCTAACCCGAGAGTCTGAACAACGGTTAAAGCGCACCACGCATTATAAAGAAAATGCTCACCGATTTCTGCCGTTGTAAAACTATCATTCGGATGGGTATTTTTGCCGAATTTCACAATTTTTGAAGCATAGTGTGACGCCTGTTCTTCCAACACATCGGCAAATGAGGTATCTTCGTTGATAACGGCAATTCCCCTATTCTTCGGCAGCCCTTCAAAAATTTCTGCCTTAGCGTAAGCAATACTCCGAAAGTCGGGGAAAAATTCTATATGCATCGGATAAACATTGGTCACCACGGCTATATCCGGCTTAACCAAACTTGTTAAATACGAGATTTCTCCCTTAGCACTCATTCCCATTTCAATAACGGCATATTCGGCACTCATATCCATTTCGCACAGGCTTTGCGGCACACCTACAAAATTATTGTGATTTCCCGTTGTGGCATAGGTTTTTCTGAATTTAGAAAGCAGAAAAGCAATTTCTTCTTTAGTGGTCGTCTTTCCCGAACTGCCGGTCAAACCGATAACCGTTCCTTTAAACAAACTGCGGTTGTAAGCCCCTATTTTGCCATAGGCTTTAAGTGTATCATCCACAATCAGCAAATGCTTGTCAGCCACTCCTTCAACCGGATGTTCGACCACCGCCAACGGACAACCTTGATTGATTACGTCTTTCACAAAATCGTGCGCATCATATTTTTCGCCTTTAAGCGCAATAAACAATGTTGTTGCCGAAACCTTGCGGCTGTCGGTTGATATATTATCAACAACCGCATCATTACCGCTGTATGCACACCCCAAAATTTCAGCTAACTTTTTGCCGCTAATCGTTTCCATATTTATCCCTACCGTTTTTCGGATTAGGCATTCGCCAAGTCCTTTTCGTGTATCCTCGTCAAACAAATTTAGTTCATTATACAAAGCCCGCACCAAAAAGCAACTTGTTTTTTGGGTTTATAAAATCAGACATTTTTACGTATATTTTATACTGACATATCCATGGTGAAACGCGAGGATTTTAATAAAAATGCTGATTTTTCAAAAACTTAGTATTATTTTCAGGCAACAATTTATTACAAAAAAAATCTTATTGCTTTTTTAAGATTCATTATTTATAGTGAATTTCGTTGGGATAGCCCAATACCCAACAGGACATTGACAGTCCAATCAGTACGGGCAAAACATAACTTTTGTATTACATTGTTAATACAGAAAGTGTTGCCATATTGTTGGGCATCTCACCGTAACGGGTGGATGCCAGTGAATAAGGCATATACCCAATAGCTGGGCTATTTTTCGTACTGATTGTAGTGTCAACGTCCACCCACCTTTTAAAGGTGGGTGAGTTTGTTTGGGCTGTTAGGTAGTTCAAATTGAGTATATGCGCATTTTTCGGACATCGTGATGCTCCTATGGTTGGACAGATAGAAACGCATTTAATAGAAGTTGCGAGAAATTTAATTCTAAACGATGTTGATGAGTTTTGGCTTTGTGAACAGGGTACTTTTGATTGCTTATCACGTCTGGTAATGAAAGACTTAAAGAAAGAATTTAATTGGATTAATCTTTGTATATTACCGGCCTATTATCCTTCTAATGCAAAACTTGATTGGATGTATGAAAACGATTATGAGTTACTTTATCCGGATGAAGTGGCCAAAGCACCGCCTCAAGTTGCTATTTTACATCGCAACGAATACATAGCAAAAAACGCCGACTATATTGTTTGCTATGTTGAACGTCAATCAGGCGGAGCATATAAAGCCGTAGAAAAAGCAAGGAAATATGGTAAAAAAATAATCAATCTTGCCGAATATATCTGACATATACCTTGAAAAATTAACATCTTCAGAATAAAATCGGCTGTATAAACGAGACAAGTGAGGCAATATGAATTTTATAACGAAAGAGACGGCTGTTAATCTTGATTTAATCCGCAAAATTTTGGCTGGCTATCAGAGAAAGAAATAATGATAAATTGATAGGTGTTATTGCTATTTCAACCAAAGTTTTAAAAGATGGAGAAGGAAACAATAAAATTGGACATTCCGGAATGTTTCTGCATCCTGATTATCAAAAGAAAGGTATTGTTTCTGAAGCCAATGCAGTAATGA
>JAFVBT010000108.1 GCA_017479785.1 Alphaproteobacteria bacterium | reverse complement strand
GCTCTTATTACCGCCACGACGCACTGTTTTTTGCGTATTAACCGAGGCTTGCTCTTGGTTGCCTTTACTCGTCACGTCTAACGTTTTCTGAATACGTCTGCGCGTTTGACGCAATTCTTTCATATTACCGGCGCGCTGTTCCAAAACCGCCAACTGATCAAGCTTAGCCACTTTGGCCGCATCTACCCGCACCGTTTCACATTCGCGCAAATTTTGTGCCGTTGCCCAAAAGATTAACGGCGATGCCACTTTATTTTGCGCCAATTCAACTGCTTGCAAAGCAGAATTAACCTGCGACAAACGTGCTTCCATTGTCGGTGCTTCGCGTAAGAAACGATCAACCTTTGCCACCAAATCTTTTTCGCCTTTATCATGGCGATTTCCCAAATAGCGCGATTTTAATGAGCGCCACTGCCGAGCACGCACATCATAGCTGGCGGCAGCAACCGTAGCCCAATTCGGCTGATGTTCGCTCACATAATGTTTCAAACGCACTTTACCTAATTTACGCTCTTCTTTTGTATGATTGCGTCCATACAAAAGATCCTTGATAACAGCAACCTCATTTCTATTTGCTGCTGTTTGGGCTTCCGCTTCTATTGCTGCCACAATGGCTTTTTCCGTCATACCGGTAGAACGCTCCGGATTTTGGTTAACCAACGACATTGTTGAAGCCGTATAAGCCCAATATTCCGGTGAATTATAATTTTCTTTGGTAATCACCGGAGCATTGTAACGCTCGTGTAATTTATCAAACACATTTTGATAAAACTTATCAAACATAAAGTCAAATTGCCGACGTTCAAAATGTGTTTTATTCGAACCGGTAGAATATTTCACCCATGCACGTTCATAATCGGCATTACGGCAACCGCCTTTATGAGCATCTTTGGCCGCTTTCAAATCCGGAAACTCGTCTGCCAACGCATTTGCCAACAGCTTCATGGTGTTGCTCATATTAAATTGATACAATCCCATTGCATTGGTATTATAAATTGATTTTGCGTCTTTAATAGTCGGATTTAACAATGATTCATACACATGACCGGCATTCTCCGGATACAATTCACTAAAATCAAGTTTCATATCTTTGTAAACACCGGTACCGATGGTTGCAAGTTCGCCTTCCAATCTGGCTTTTTCTTCTTCCAACTGAACGCGCCCAGTTTCAAGCGAAATTGTATCATTAAAATCAATGTCATACGATTGCAACAGTTCTTTAGCTTTTGCCCAATCACTTGCCGACATTAAATTTTCATCAAAATCAATCACCGGTTGGTGTTGGCTTTCTGCCGAATCTGCCTGAGCTTCCGCAAACTTTTCTGCCAAACTGCGCTGCGTTACACTGTCTTCGCTATTAACAATCAAAGAATCTGCATTTATTTCATGCATATATAATGTATCTGCTTTAGGCAATGCTGTTGACTCGCGCACACCACCCTGATTGTTGCTTAAATCCGTGGTTTCATGTATAATATTGGAAAAATCCATGTTTTTAATTTCAAACACCAATTCTCTTGCTGAAACATCCTGTTGCGATGAAGCATCTGTTTCTGTCTGACGCGTTTCTTGGGCACGTTCTTGCTGTTGCGCTTCTCTGACGGCTTGTCTCACATCTTGGTTCATCGCCATTTCGCCCTTCGATTCGCCTTTGCCGAAATATCTGGTTTTCAGCCCCCATTTAGCGTGCTTAATTTCATAAGAAGCATCAACAATCTTATCCAAATCGGCTTTGGCGCCGGCCTCTTGCCGAGCCTGCAACATAATATCCACCGTGGTTTTGCCCGAAGTTTGTCCCAATGTTGAAATGACTGCGGCACTAAAACCGAAAATTTTCGGATTCGCATAATTGTCCACCGTAATTTTCGGGAAACCGGCTTCAGCTAATTTATCAAACGTCGGCTGATATTTTTTTGCCCATACATGCTTTACGACATTATGCATCAACTCCGGCGAATATTCCTTCAACCATGCTTTTTCAAACGCTGTAGAATTAATACCGTTCTTAGCTATCACCTTTTGAATTTCCGGATATTTATCACTGTTGGCGGCAAAGAAATCTTGCAATTCCGACATCTTATTAAGCATCGGGCCAAATTCTTTGGCTGTAGTAATTGATTGCCCGCTAACCATGGCATTTGCTTTGTTAGACGACATAAACACCATGCTGATTTGCTCCGGCATCAGTTTATGCAAACTGTCAACATACACCCCGTTATAAATACCGCTGAAATTCTGCGTTTGGCGCATTTGTGCGGTGCGCGGCGCAGCCGCTTTGCGCGGAGTCGCGGTTTGCACAATTCGTTGTTTGCTGTTAGCAATTGGTGAAGCATCATTACCGGCCATCACTTTCACACTGAAAATGCTTGAAACAAACATAGCTGCAGCCAACCCGTAACGCTTAACCGCCCGCACCGATTTTGCAATATACGGCTTTTTAGCCAAAGCAGATAAGCCCACTCTCACACGATTGTTTGTGGCACGCATCATATCGCGGAAAGTGCGGCGCGGCTGTTTATTTTTCTGAGTTATCGCCTCATCAAACATGCTTTTCAAATCAAGTTTTTGCGACAAAAAAGAATCGGACTTCTGGTGTTTTCTTTTATTTTCAAAGGAATTATGCACAATATTGAACAGCGAATGCTGTGCGCCATATTGCTCTTTAATTTCGCGGCGCGCTTTCACCATCATATTGATAACCTTGCGCTTACTCATTTTGCGCAAAGACGAAATCACCGTATATGAATACGCGTAATAATCTTCTGACTTATAATTGTCATAAGTAACAAGCGGAAAACCTTCTTCCGCCAACTGACGAAACAAATTCTTATACTTTTCGTCCCATTCTTTTTCCGTAATTGCTTTAATATTCAGCTCTGATGGCAAAATTTTCTGCACCACCTGTTGCCAAAGATTCTTTTGTTTATCCTGTGCCATGTTAAACTCCTTTTGTCAATTTTCTCTAAATATAACTCATTTTAGACAAAATGTCCAGAAAAAAATGACAATATTTTTCCTTTTTTTATTATAGTAAAAAACTGTTAAATAAACAATAAAACAATTTAATAAATCCGATAAAAATTAACCCTTATATAATAATGTCATCCATCAAGGTACGCTGTGCATCACCATGTTTAGAGATCTCATCTTTCAGTGCGTAAAACTGCTTCCTTATCAAAATGCTTAACCTGTCATGCTGAGTGTTCCTCCTCTTTCCTGTCATGCTGAGCGTTCCAGCGGAACGCGTAAGCATCTCCAAACTTTAGTTTGGCAACCCAGCTCTGTTATCGCACTTCGTGCGAAGATGCCTACGTCGGCCTAAAGACCTCCTCTGCATGACAAATGAAAAAAAGCGCCTGTCTGAATGACAAGCGCCTTCTAGGAGTTCTACCGTTAAATGAGAAATCAATTACATCTCAATTACTTTTGATTTCACGTGATTGCCTGATCTAAGTATATTCGGATGTTGGTTTTTACCATCAATCGTCGTTCCGCGCTCAATTTCCCATTTACCTTCACGTTTTACATCTTGATTTTCAACTTCATCATTCAAGTTAACCTGACGCGGAGTGTCTTCATTTTTCAGCTCATCATTCAACTTAACTTGCTTCGGTTCAGGTTTCGGAGCCGGCTGTTCAATTTTAACAGCGCCGCCCGAACGACCACGAGCAAATGCTGTTTGATCGCACTTAATGCCGATCACGCGGTTACCGTTACCATTGCGTGTAGCCTCAATCAAATCATGTTGCAAGTTTGCCAACGGTGCATTCAAATCCGTTCCTTCCGGAACATCTGCTTTATAGCCGTTGCAGATAATTGCCATCCACGCGTTCATATTTTGATCTAAAGACTTATCGCCATAGTGCCAAGCACCATCAAACTTAGCAACTAAGTGTCCGTCTCCATCCGGATGAGCCTGAACAGATAAAGCATGACGTCTTAAAACTTCGGACAACACTTTAAGCGGAGATTTACCTTCACCTGCTTCCGGATGTTCATGCATATAAGTTGCCACATTGCGCAATGCTTCATCAAATGTTGCTTGCGAGTCAGCCGCCGTAGTTCCGAAATGTTCAGCACCTTGAGTTGTAGCATACACACCGACAAGATTTCTTT
>JAFVBT010000107.1 GCA_017479785.1 Alphaproteobacteria bacterium | reverse complement strand
GTCTTTTCGGCAATTCTGATACGATTTTCCAGCAAGTCCATTTTTTGTTCATAACCGCTGTTCATCAGCAATTCTTCACCGGAAATTGCTACCGGAACGGCACAAAGCTTAAGTGCATATTCCGCGGCGGTAAACAATTGTTTCGGCTGATATTGAATGGTATCGTAACCAGAATACCAAACCATATCACCCTCACCGTATTCCAACTCTTCCAAAATTTTAGAACCGCCGGAGATGGAGCGCATTTTGCCCTTTTCCTTCAAACGGTTCAATAAAGCATTGTTTTTAGAAACAGAATCATGCAAAGTACCTGTTCTGTTTGCTAAAGTTGTTGTAAAAACATCATTAAATCCACTCATATATTTATTCCTTAATAAAAAATGTTAATCCATAAAAGCGGCCATATTTTTGGCGATTTCCTCGCGCAAGGTTAACGGACGCTCAATTTTTTCCGCTTTACCTTTCGGGGCAAAAGCGGCTTTTTTGGCTTTTTCAGCCTCTGCAGCCTGTGCATCAATTTCTTTTTGCACCAACTGCGCACGAACAGCGGGATTGAGCCACAAGGCATTTTCATAAGCCTGATTAATGTCTGCGGCCACCCCTCTGTCCAATAACGCAAAAACTTGTTGCTGAACTTCGTTAAAATACGGATGCAGCAAATTGCCGTTCCGGTCTGTCTGCTGACCAAACATACGAATTGAGTCAATAAGATTTTGCGTTTTTTGTTCTTGCAGATAATCGGTTAAATCGCGATATTTGTGTTCAAGCCGGCACAAACGTTCAACAACTTCCGGTTCTGCCTCATTATTTTTCAGCTGCGGAAATACGGCTTTAACACCATAAACAACAGCCAAAGCCTGCAAGGTTTTTGCCGGTTCGTCCTCTATTTGTTTATCAAGCCAGGCCAAACCTTCTAGCCAATCTTGCATTTTTTCAATTCCGAGATAGTGCAAACGTTGACGATTTTTTTCGTACAGCTCTTCCAAACTCAGATAATTTTGCAGTTTTGCGGTATAATCGTTGATTTTTGCCTCATTATCCGCTTCACGTTCGCTCAAAAAAACCTGCCATTCTTCGGGCAGGTTCTTAAAATCGGACGCGAATTTTTCACTATATCCCTTCGGTGCAATCACCACCGTGACTTTTTCCGCCGGTTCACCGGTATCTGCGGTTTCTTCCGCAATAATCACGGTTTGTTCTTCTCCGTTGGAATTTTCGGCATCTTTGCGTTCATCTTCCGGTATAAGACCGTGAATTTTGAACTGATGCTCTATTTCTTTTCGTAAATCATTCATTTCCAAATCATCCTTTTATAATTGTTAAGAAATTCGGCAAAAATTTCTTTTTGCCGTTGTTGTTCATTTTTAAACCGAATATTTTGAATGTACTCAGATGAATAGTCGCTTGAAAGCGCCAAACCCGACGTTTTCAAATACTTATCTACATCCGCGACCGAAGATGCGACAGATCCGTCCGGAAGAGGCACCTCTTCCGCGAATTGCTTCGTAAAATTACTCATGTAGAAATCCTTTATTTTTGTATTATTGAATTTGCCGCATGCGGCGTGCTGCGATTGTATAAATCCTGCAGATGGCGTGCATAACGCGCACGCAAATCCAATATGCTTTGATAATTATCATTTAAGCGTTGCGCCCGACTATATAACCGGTTATATCCGTAATCCGGCATAAGTTGTTGCAACAACGCTTGATTGTTAAGAACTTCTTGCGCTGTTTGACCGCTTTGCGCCAATCTATCCAGCTGACCTTGCAGATATGCTTGCTTTTCTATATTGCTGTGAAACTGCTGACCGCCTGTACTGTGTGTTATCGCTTGATTTTGATAACCCTGACGGTAATACTGTTCCATACGCTTTGCCTGTGCCAATTTCGAGTCAACATGTCCGGTATGCGGCTTCATCACTTTATTAATTCTGTTTTGCACCAAAGATAGATCTGCCGGTGTACCGCTTTGCTGATATGCCGCATGACGGATTTTATCCAAACTATCCAGAGTTCCGGCCTTGTGCGCACTCTGTCCCAACCCTTGCCGCAACGCGTTATCCATCAAACCAACCTGCGAAGGTGTCAATCCGTTGTATAGACCTGATACATTTAGTAGATTTTCATTGACATTTCCCCTTAAAGATGCTAAATTATATTCAGAAGCAAGTTGTTGAGGAAGTTCGCTTCCGTTAGCTGACGGTGTTAAACCCGTGTCTCTGGCAACTTGCTTCATTCGTTTTATGTTCTGTCCGGCATAATTATGCGTTCTTGAAGCACCTAAAGGCTGATCAACATAAAACTCAACCGAATACGGGTTTCCGTCATACATTACCCCTGAATGATATACATTTTGCCCTTGTACTTTATTAATATGACGTGCATCGGTCGGTCTCATCCCGGAAAAATATCCTTTTGACACGACCTCATCCAATTGTGGATATGCTAAGTTATTAATTTTACTTCGCGAATTTTTTATGATTCTTCCTGCAATTGAATTATTAAAATTAACGTCTTCGCCTGAAGACGTAATATTCATATTGCTACCAGTAAATTTATCTTTTAACCACTCTCTTAATTGTGCCTTACCTTGAAAATTTGGAATAGCATCAATATTAACCATTTCAACCGGCGTATTCAGGCACTACATTCTCATATAGTGATGACCCTT
>JAFVBT010000002.1 GCA_017479785.1 Alphaproteobacteria bacterium | reverse complement strand
GCTTCGGTCACTCGGTTGCGATTTGTTCGCTTCGCGTCACTTACGCTTGCTTGCTCACAAGCAACCTTCGCCCGTCGTCAAAAAACAACATTTAGAGGTTGTTTTTTATCCTCCGGCTCACGAGTTCGTTCGGTCCCTTGCGGGCACAAAAAAACTCCCTTACTGGGAGTTTTTCTAATGGCGCGCCCGGCGGGACTCGTCTTGCTTAAATTTACTTTTTTTATTTTAAAGCAGAAAATTTAAGCTTCGGTCACTCGGTTGCGATTTGTTCGCTTCGCGTCACTTACGCTTGCTTGCTCACAAGCAACCTTCGCCCGTCGTCAAAAAACAACATTCAGAGGTTGTTTTTTATCCTCCGGCTCACGAGTTCGTTCGGTCCCTTGCGGGCACAAAAAAACTCCCTTACCGGGAGTTTTTTTCAATGGCGCGCCCGGCGGGACTCGAACTCACAACCTTCTGATCCGTAGTCAGATGCTCTATCCAATTAAGCTACGGGCGCCTAACGTGTTATGTTAATAGAACAAATAAATTACAAATGCAAGCATTATTTTTAGTTTTTTTGAAAAAAATTATATAGGAACTTAATTTTTTCTAAAAAAAAGAAAAGACCGGCTTTATTAAGTCGGTCTCCTCTTTTTGATTTTACACACGAGAGCGTCGTGATGAAACACTGGCAACATAACGTGTGCTGTATTGCGGGGCAGGTTGGTTGGAATGTTCTTCCTTGAACTTGTCCTCAACCTGATCCAAAAGCATCGCAATGTTTTTGTCGTTGCTGCGAGCATGGTCACATAAAGCAACCATAACCTCGGGATACACTTCTGCATCTTTGCGCAGAAAGTATCTGCAAACCTTTTCTGTTTGTGCCACGGTCGGTCCCGAACACTCAAAGAAGTTGACAAGAGCTTCGCGAACAACAGGGTTCTCACTGTTATCAATCAACAAATCCACAGAACTATTAAACAAAGCATAATGCTTGATATAGTTTTGCAGAAAGTTGAGCCATTCAGGCGCTGTGGCCGAAACAAGCATTTGTTTCACAATCGCCAACTCTTCCTCCTCAGTCAGAGAATCGGTAAAACCTTGCTCTGAACTGTGGTCAAAATGCTGATTAAACACACTGTCTGACAGCTGTGCTATCAGCTCTTTTCGGATTAAATCCATCTTTTCCATATGCATATCATAAAAATATTTAAAAAATTAAGTTAAACTGTCCTTTTTTATCAACATATCTTCGCACAAAATCACACAATAAACAGCAATATGTTTATTAAAACGTTGCATTTCGTTTTTATGATCTGGAATATTCGCGCTGATACTGACGTTGCGATAACTGTCGCGTATTTTGCCGATCTCTTTCTAATTCCGGATTATAACGTTCCGGCCGACCGGAAGATGTTCTTAAAGCCATAAGTCGTTGCTGTTCCAACATTCGGGCGACAATGGAATCTGTGCGGCTTTGTTCTTTTATTTTACTGTTTTGCCGCTCATGTGTCTGTATGCGTTCTTCTTCCAAAGCCTCTTGTCGGCTTTTCTTGTTGTCAAGATTCCGATTAATTTCTCCGAGTAAGAAGTTGACACGACGTTCGTTCATGGCTTTCCTTTCATTATTTTAGTTTATAATAACACGCTTTTTAGTCTAAATCAACATTTTCTTTAATAAATTTTAATACTCGGCGGTTAATATATTGTAAAATGTACATTTTTAAGGAGTGGGAATATGTCTGCAAATATAGTATTAATCGTCGTCGGTGTTTTAGCTGCGCTGTTTTATGTTTTGTATGTTAAAATTATCAAATGCCGTAATAAAGTGCAGGAATCTATGGCCGATGTTGATGTTCAGCTGAAAAAGAGATATGATTTGATTCCGAATATGTTGCAAATGGCAGCAAAATTTATGGAACACGAGAAGTCTTTGATGACTGAACTGACCGAACTTCGCACACGTGCAATGCAAAGCTCTTTTGTGACCGCCCCGAAAGAAAAAATGGAATTGGAAAATTTGCTCAATCAGAAACTGCAGGAATTTAAGGTTTCTTTGGAAAATTATCCGGATTTGAAATCTAATCAAACAATGATTACGGCCATGCAAAGCATGAATGAAGTTGAAGAGCATATTGCGGCGGCGCGTCGTTTCTATAATTCCAATGTTAATGAACTGAAAAATATAACGGAAATTTTTCCGGGC
This sequence comes from Alphaproteobacteria bacterium, assembly GCA_017479785.1. Classification (GTDB taxonomy): domain Bacteria; phylum Pseudomonadota; class Alphaproteobacteria; order RF32; family CAG-239; genus RUG410. The sequence goes on along the minus strand of JAFVBT010000002.1, from coordinate 12,197 downwards.
AGTATGATTGCTTCAATTTTGGGGGTAAATTACAGTCAGTTTCCGTTCTTTGAAATTACTGAGACAGAACGTCAGCCGATTAAGGCTAAGGACTACTTCAAATAGATGGAAAAACGGTTATGCTGGAAAATCAAGAATCAAACGCATTTGAACAATATTTTGAGCGGGAAATTATTCCTTTGGTGGAAGAGGATAATCGCCGAAAAGATGTGTATAGAGGGCGTTTTTGGGGAGCTTTTTGGAGTGCACTTTTTATTTTCAGCGCCAATACGTTATGGGTGCTGTTTAATTCCTTGATGTATGGGCGTGCCCTGAATTACGAGCAAATTCTGTTGGTGGCGATTGTGGCCGGTTTGATTGTTGTTTGGCCGATATACAGCTATTATAAACAACCTCGGCTTGATATTTTTGAAGTTTTTTTGCGTTTTTACGGTAATTGGAAATATAAAACATCCGGCAAGGTGCGTTTGGTGCATTCGCGCATCATTCCGCAACATGATGATGTTTTTGCCATGCATAATATTTCGGGAACACCGGAAAATATAAAAACGGAAATTAGGGACACCTGCTATCAAAAAGATGTGTTGCTTAAAAACAAAACCTGGAAGCGCACAGTGTCTTCGGGCGTTATTACGTATTTGACGTTTCCGCATAACTTTAAGGCAGATATCTTGGTGTTTGATAAAAATGGTTTTTATCGCAAGAACAAATTTCCGGAGTTGATGGCAGTTGAACCGAAACTGGAAGTTCCGGCCGCAAATTATTTTCGTTGTTTTACGGATAATACGGAAGCGGCTCAACGGATTATCATATCATCTTTTTTTGAGGCAATTTTGGATTTGAAAGAGGTTTTTGCCGCCAAAAGCATCAATATTGAAATTAAGGACAATTATATCCGCGTATATTTGGAAGACAGCACATTGTATTTTACCAATTATAAATTCTGGAGCCGCAAGGTTGATAAAAATAAATTCCGTCAGCTTCATGCCGAACTATGTAAAATCACTGAGTTTATTCAGATTATGAAAGTGTTGGCTGATGTTTGATTTTCGGAAAAATGCCGACTATATTGAGCAGAAACGCCGATTTGATGCATATTACAATGACAGACTATTGCCGATTCTGCGCCAAAGCGAGAAGGCACGCTTACTTTATTTAGCTGCTTTTGGAATTTTGGTTCTTCTGATGGCCTTTTTTTATCCGGCAATTTTGCACTCAATATGGGTATCCGGATTTGGGAAAACAAATGCATCAATCGGTATATATTTGAGCTTATCTTGTTTGGTGGTTATGGCATTTGTCGGTCCAATCTATACTTATAAGAAAAAAGTTAAACCGAAGATTATGCCTGATTTTGCCGATTTTTACGGCTCGTTTTCGTATGAATATGAAAACAAAATTGCGGACCACTACTTGATGTCATCGGATTTATTTGCCGAGTATAATGAAAATATCGGTGATGATTATTTTAGCGGAAGTTATGAAAATGTAAAAATGACCGTTGCCGAAGAAAAATTGCGTTTTGTGAAAAATGATTTTCGCGGTAATAAAATCAATAAAAAAGTTTTTACGGGTGTTTGTGTCTTATTGGAAATGAACAAAAATTTTACGGGACGAACGGTTGTGTTGCAGGATAGGGGAATACTTAATTCGTTTTATAAGATTAAAGGCTTGCAGAATGTTAAATTGGAAGACAGTCTTTTTGAAAAATATTTTGAAGTGTATGCCGACAATCAAATAGAAGCGCGTTATTTGCTGACAACCGGATTTATGGAGCGTATTATAAAATTGCGTGATTTATACGAAGGAAAGTCTATTCAATTTTGTTTTCAAAACAATACGTTATTATTGGCGGTTCCGACAAAGCAAAATATGTTTGAAGCCAATTCGTTTTTCCGCTCTAACATCAACAAAAAGAAAATAGACAGGGTATTTGATCAGTTTTATACTATTTTTTCCATTATAAAGCTCCTAAAATTAAATCAGCGTATCGGTATGTAAGGTGCTGTGTATATCCGCCGGTTGAGTGTTGCAAAAAACGAAGATTCTTTATACATTCTGGTAAGTTATAAGGAGAAATATTTTGTTTTCTAAATTTGAACGCTTGACCGCATGGCGATATTTACGTGCTAAACGCAAGGAAGGTTTTATTTCCGTTATTACCGGATTCGCTTTTACCGGTATAGCGTTGGGCGTTGCGACACTGATTATCGTTATGTCGGTGATGAACGGTTTTAAGGCTGAACTGTTGAACCGTATTTTGGGTATAAACGGACATATATCTATTGTGGCCGCACCGGAATTTCCCTTTAATAATTATAAAAAGGCCACGGGACAAATTCAAGGAATTGACGGCGTGGATTTGGTTATCCCGATGATTGAAAAGCAGTTGCTGATTTCTTCCGGGCATGGTGCAGAGGGCGCAATGGTGCGCGGTATCAGAAGTGAAGATATCTTGAAGAAAAAAGTGATGCGTGAGGGTTTTGCACGTGTAGATTTAGACGGTTACACTGAAGATGTTGTCGTGCTCGGCGAAAAATTGGCACATAAACTCGGTGTTTATATTAATGATGAAATTACACTGATATCGCCAAACGGAAAAGTAACGGCGTTCGGTTCCGTGCCGCGTATTAAATCGTATCGGGTTATCGGTATGTTTAACATGGGAATGTATGAATATGACGCTAATTACGTGTTTATGCCGCTTGAAGCAGCTCAAAAATACTTCGGGTTGAAAAATGCCGTTTCGGTAATAGATGTCAGCTTAAAAGATGAAAATAAACTGGCGCAAACACGTTCTCTTATTGAAAAAAGCGTCGGATTGGATGCTTATGTTTATGATTGGAAACAAACGAATTCCGCTTTTTTTAATGCCATAGATGTGGAACGTAATGTAATGTTTTTGATTTTGATGCTGATAATTTTGGTTGCCGCGTTCAATATTATTACCGGCTTAATAATGCTTGTTAAGGATAAAAGCCGAGATGTTGCCGTGTTGCGCACTATGGGGGCTTCACGCGGAATGATTATGCGTATATTCTTTATGGACGGCGCATTTATCGGCATCGTCGGCACATTAATCGGTGTAGGTTTAGGGTTGCTGTTTTGTCATAATATTGAAAGTATCAGACAGTTTTTGCAAAGTATTTCCGGTCGTGAACTGTTTTCATCCGAAATTTATTTCTTGTCACAGCTGCCGGCAAAAGTGGACAATACCGAAGTCGCAACCGTGGTTGTTTTGACATTGCTGCTGTCGTTTTTGGCGACTCTATATCCGGCATACCGAGCATCTAAATTTGATCCGGCGGAGGCATTGAGATATGAATAGAAAAAATGCAACATTGGTCTTGAAAGGTATCTGCAAAACCTTTATACAAGGGGTGGATCAGTTAGATGTGCTGAAGAATGTCAATCTGGAAATTAAGCCGAAAGAGATTGTGGCTTTAATCGGACCGTCAGGTTCGGGAAAATCAACGCTTTTGCAAATTGCCGGACTTTTGGAGACTCCGACAGCCGGCGAAATCTATATTAACGGCGAAAAATGTTCCGATGCCGGCGATACCATTCGCACAACGCTTCGGCGTGATTATTTGGGATTTGTTTATCAGTATCATAATTTGTTGCCTGATTTTGATGCGGCTGAAAATGTGATTCTACCGCAGTTAATAGCCGGTGTGAAATATAAAGAAGCCGAAGACAAAGCAATGTGGTTATTAAGGCGTTTGGGGTTAGAAGAGCGCGAACATCACCGGCCGGCTGAGCTTTCCGGCGGTGAGCAACAACGTGTGGCTATTGCACGCGCTTTGGCAAATACGCCAAAGTTGCTTTTAGCCGACGAACCGACGGGTAACCTTGATCCGAATACATCGGATAATGTGTTTCTGACATTATTGGAAGTTGTGAAAGAGACGGGACTTTCTGCCTTAATTGCAACTCATAATATTGATTTGGCGCACAAAATGGATAGAGAGGTTTCGCTTAAAGACGGAAAATTGATTGATGTCCGTGCTACAAATTTCGTTTCGCAAACAGAAAATTTTTATTAAGGTGTTATTTCTAACTTTTTTTTAATAAAAATGTGGTGCAATCTTAAAAGTTGAGATGAAATAAGAAGAATAAAAAATGGATTTTTGGTCTTTCATTGTTGAAAAAAGTAAAAGTTCGGCGGTTGTGGTGCTGCTGATGTGTCTTTGCGGTTATTTTTCATATTTTGCCGTTAAAGGAGATCGCGGTTTATTGCGCTACATGTATCTGCAGGAAAAAGTTGCCGAAGCCGAGCAAATGAGCGCCACTTACGATAAAAAACGTGCGGAATTGGAGCAAAAAGTCAGCCTTTTATCTTCATCCAGTTTAGATTTAGATTTGTTGGACGAACGTGCGCGCACGGTTTTAAATGTTATAGGTGATGATGAATTTATCATCATTGATGATGGTTCCGAAGAAACCGCCGATTAATCTTCAGAAGTTAAATCAGATAGAGAAAAGAACAACGGTAGGATTTTGTACGTTCCGTTATTGTAATATACATATAACGGAATACCGTCGCGCCCGTAAGCATGAAGCGCTTTGTAGTATTCATCATTATATTCCGTTAAGTCAGCCACAAAAAGATGTATGTTATTACGGGCGGTAAATTCCTTAAAGCGTTGCGTTTTAATTAAAAATTTTTCATTAAATTTACAGGTTAGGCACCAATCGGCAGTAAAATCAATGAAGATTTTTTCTCCTTTTTCGTTTAAATCAGCAATTTTCCGGACATCATACGGTTGCCACTTTTCGCCGAATGATGTTGTATTTTCTACCGAAAAGTCAAGTTGTTTAACCCATACGGTAGCAAGCCAAACAGCGGTTAGTAATATGGGTACGGATAAAATGATTTTAACACGTTGCATCCAGCGTCCGGGTTTCGGCATAATTCGGCTTATGGTTGTCGGATAGAGTTCAATCAAAGCATATGGCAAAGCATAGCCTAAAGCCAGTGCCGAGAAGACTGCATATACTTCAGCGGTGTTTTGCATGAAAGCATAGCCGATGGCGGCGCCCATAAACGGACCGGTGCACGGACTGGCAATCAAAACAGCAAAAAATCCGGTGGTAAATGAATTGAAAGCTGCCGTTTTGTGAATAAAATCGCCGGCAAAACTCGGAAAATGCAACCATTCTGCCATAAATAAGAATAAAATAAAAAATATAAGTGCCATAGTGCCGACAAACCAAGGTGATTGCAACTGAAAGCCCCAACCAACAGCTTCGCCGCTGTTTTTCAGGGCAACCAACAGTGTGGTTAACAATAAGAATGACAGTAAAACTCCCAGAGTGTAATATAACGCATTATGCCAAGGAGAATGGCTTGTTTTCGGGTGATTGATGAGAGTAAAAATTTTCAAGCTGAGGATTGGAAAAACACAAGGCATGGCGTTAAGAATGATACCGCCGAGAAAAGCCAAAATTAAGATATACAGCAAATAAACATATGAACCGTCTGCATATTCAATTTGTGCTAAATAACTTTTATTCGGTGTCATAATCAGGGCTTGAGACAATTTTTGATTTTCTTCTGCCTGCCATTCAACATGAACGGCCTTGTCAACCAGATTGATGTTTACCGAATTTTCATCAATAACATCACGCTCGGTCGGTATTAATTTTAACTGCGTATGCGGTACACTCTCCAATATAAAGGAATTTCCGTCAGAAAACAGCTTGAGCTTAATCGGAAACGTTGCATCGGCCTTTTGTTTGATATCAGCCCATTCATCCGGTGTTGCAACCGGAACGGAGGCCAAATCAAAAGTCAGGGTTTCCGGTTTGCATTCATCATTACACTCTACAAAATCAAACGTAATTTTTGCCTGTGCCGGATTATCAACATAAAGCTGGAAAAAAGCCGTTTTTTCATACAGATATTCATTCATGGTATCGTAAACGGTGCGTACTGACGGCACGGACTGGTTTTCAATTTTAACGGAGGAATGGCGTGCCGACACCGTTGTCGGTTGGCCGACTTCGCCCGGATTGCTCCAATAGATGTGCCAGTTTGGCTGCAAGTCAAATTTTGCCAAAACCTCATTGGAACCATTGCTGTACAGGCTGATTGTTGTGTGTTCGGTGCTTTTGATGTTTTCGGCAGCATAAAGCGGCAGGCTTAAAAGCCATGTGCATAACACAAAGAATACAAATGCCGTTTTTTTGCTCATTGTTGCTCCTGATAATCCTTTCAAATATATACGCGCATTGTAAGCTTTAAAAGATAAAAAAAAGTTAGCATTCTCACAAAATTTGTGTCAATCGTTGAATAATGCCGTCAAACATATCGGCAGTCAGTGTGCCGGTGTTGATATTATAGCGTGATGTGTGGTAGGAATTAAGCAGAATAATATTGTGCCGATTAAGGAAATGTTCCGCTCCATGCGCAAATTTAAATGCCGACTTTTTGTAGCCCAGCGCCTGTAAAACAGCTCCATGTGCCACGGATCCGAGCGTTAAAATGATTTTCAAATTCGGCATGGCGGCGATTTCTGCTTGCAAATACGGACGGCAAGCTGCAATTTCATCAGCAGTGACTTTATTCTGTGGAGGCACACAACGAACGGAATTTGTGATACGAACATTAATTAATTCAAAGCCGTCATTTTTGACTTTACCGTAATTGCCTCGGGCAAATCCGAATTTTTTTAAAGCCGGATAAAGAATGTCGCCGGCATAGTCATTTGTGAAAGGCCGATTCGTTTGGTTTGCGCCGTTTAAGCCGGGAGCCAAGCCGACAATCAGAATTTGTGCATTCAAGTCACCGAACGATTCAACAGGCCCGTTATGATAGTGTGGAAACTTAAGCTGATTTTGTGCGCGAAAATCCAATAATCGCGGGCATTTTTTACATTCAAACGATGGGCATTGAAACATTGCTGAAATTCCTTTCAATTTAATTATAAGCATAAAATGTCGGCTGTCACTATTAAAATATGGTTTTACAGATTCTTTTTCGGATACGGGCGAAGTTTGCATAAAGAAGGAATAAATAAGCTGTATCAGGACAAAAGAAAAATAATCTTGACAAATTATACAACAAATGTTATCTTAAGAAAGTTTGAAATATAATTAATTAATTTAAATATTCTTATGGAAAAAAATGAAATTTTTGAGGCATTCAAAACAGTAATGCCTGTTGCCCGCAAGGTAGCAATGTATCGGATGAAAAACGAAGGTAAAACTTTTGCGGAAGTTGAACCGGAGTTGGAACAGATAGATGCCATTGAGGCGCGTCTGTATGCAAAGATGAAGAAAGCATTGGAAGAACATATCCGCCGTCACGGATTGGATATGGTATCTCTTGCTTTGTTCCGAGAGTTTGAGGACCTTGAGTGTTATGACAAGAACAAAGTTCAGGCCATTTTAAGCAAAATCGGTCGGGCATATGTTCATAACATCAACAACAGAAACTTGGAGTACCTGATTGCCAAAATCAGTGAATATCAACGCAAGGTCACTGATTTGGGTAAGACTGCCTATGAAATGATTATGGCAGGCAAAACTCCGGATTTTGATGCTTGGTCCGACAAGATGCTGATGCAAGATGCTTTGTATGAAGAGAACAAACAGTTCTTGAAACAGGCATTGCATCATCTGAGAACTTTGGAACAAAATAAGGTTAAACTGGGAGTGGCCGACATCAGGATGTTGATGTACCATCGTCAGGGATGTCGCCGAGAGAAACTTTATCACCAAGTGGAAGAGTGGATTGTCAAAATCTTCCATGAACTTGATAAAGAGAAAAAACAAGAGGTTTTCCCTGAAATATGCTCCTTTTTAGCGGAATTGGTGCCGCAAGTCGGCTACATTTCAGCGAACATGGTGATTTTCGTCTGCGGAACGGGTATTAGTAACGAGAGTAAAGACATGCTCTTGAAAATTCATCCCGTGATTACGCGTCAGGGTATGACCCCGCTGATTGTTGCGCCGTTGGAAAACTACTATGCCACGGCCGTTAAAAACCTTAAAAAGGGCAAACTGACGGCAACGGATGAGAATGTTCTGGAAATTATGCAGTGCTATAAAAAGTTGCCTGCAGAAATTGCCGAACTTTGGACGAACTTGAAATCTTAAACCATATCCCCGTTTTGCTTTGTGTGCAAAACGGGGATATGTTCTTTAGTACAACAAATATTGAAAATTTCTTCCCTATAATTAAATCAGGTGTGTTCTGATTGAAACAGTGATGTCTTTAAGCAATTAAATTCTAAACTGTTTCGCAGAGCCGACGCCGACATAACATCGTAACAGGACAAATAATCAATACTGATTATTTGACCGAGTATGCTGAAGCGTTAGATCGTTCTTGACAGTTGTGGAGGAAGTTCCGTAATATGCGGCGGGATAACCGGTTCTTCTGCAATATTCCAGAGAGCGGTGGAAAGGAGTTTGGTATTATACCGGCTCCTTTTTTGTTTGCAATAATTCATAAATGTGTTTGTAAATCGGCAAAAATTGATGTATAAGATACAAAAACAACGGAGAAAGTTGATGCGTTATCTATATATTTTTCTAATTTTGAATGCTCTCGGCGTTGCCGATGTTTGGGCGCAGACTGCCGATGAAATAATGCAAAATGAAATGATGCCGGCCGAGGAAAATGCGGTTGAAAATTCTGCCGATAATATATCGGAAAAACAATTGCGGCATCTTAATTTTTCGCCGGAATTGGTAAAGGCCATGACAGATTGTACCGCTTATCAGGAGGATTTTACGGCCAATAATCCCGAATTGTCAAAAGAAAATGCCGAGGGAAATACTCAGCAAATTACGGTGCGGGTAATCGGTTGGGATAAGGACGAATGCCATTTTACGGTTGAATATACTCATAAAAAAGGAGAACAGACAGAGCCGCAAGGGAAACGCACCGATTGTAAGTTGATAAAGGAGAATCTGAACGAACTCGTTGCCGCTATGCAGGATAAATCAAACGATTTATACACTGACACCATTGAAAACCAAACGGTCCAAGGAGCACAGAAACAAGAAATTACCGGCAGTCGCTTTGATGTAACATATGCCAAAATGAAAGCATTGTTGTGTCAGGAAGAAACTTTTGATGTTACCTTAAAAGAGCCGGAGCAAGAAGAAGAGACGGAAGAGCAGTTGACGCCTGAAGAATTTGCCGAACGATATAATTTATTTTCGCCGGAATTTATGCTCTCACTGCAGGCATGCCGTCCGGACTCGGAAGAACGCACAATTGCGCGTTTCAGCCACGAAATAGAAATTATCGGTAAAGAAAATAATATTTGCCATGTGACTTATGATATGTATGATTTGGAAATTCCGCTGGATGTTGTTCCGAATATTCATGGTTTTGATGATGTGAAAACACTTTTGAAAAATGAAGAAATAGCCTCGTTTAATTATAAACCTGAATATATTTACGATGGTTTGGTACACGCCTATAATGCCTGCCGTAACAAACATTCGTATTATGGTCTAAAAGATTTGAAACGAGTCAGCGATGTGGTCGTTTCCCGCAGTATGAATGCCGAATATGACGGTAAAGCCTGTATAATTAACTTAAACAACGATGTTGAACACGAGGGGCAAATAACCGATTACGGAGTGATGTGTCGCTTAACCGATAAAACAATAGAAGATTTGTGGCCGATTTTTGAAGATATTTTGAATAAATACGGTGAGCACAAGGAAATCGGGGCTGACGGCAAAACGGAAATTGTACACGGCATAAATAATAAAAAAACGAAGGAAGCGGATATTGCATTGATGTTTTATATGCAGCAGCAAGGATATTGCCGTAAACCGGAAATAAAATAATAAGGATAGGGAAGGCTTATGAATAAACAGGAACTTTTGGCACCGGCCGGTGATGTTGAAGCCGGATATGCGGCACTTTATTATGGTGCAGATGCTGTTTATTTGGGGCTTTCCAAGTTTTCGGCACGTGCGACGGCAACCAATTTTGATGAACCGACACTGGATGAATTTACCGCCTATGCACACAGCATAAAGCGCAAGGTTTATGTGGCACTCAATACGGTTTTGCAAGAAAGCGAACTTCCGGAACTGATTAAAAGTTTGGATATTTGTACGCGCTGTAAAGTAGACGGATTGATTATTCAAGATTTGGGTGTGGCACGCGTGATGCAAAAATCGTATCCGTGGTTTGAAATGCATGCCAGCACGCAAATGGCTGTTCATAATAAAGAAGGGGCGTTGTTTCTGCAAAAAATGGGTTTTAAGAGGGTTGTTTTGGCACGAGAACTGACGGCTGCCGAAATCAAAGAAATTGCCGCCATACCGAATTTGGAAACCGAAGCATTTATTCACGGCGCCTTGTGCTATTCTTATAGCGGCCTATGCCAGTTTTCGGCTTTAGAATATGGGCGCAGCGCCAACCGCGGCAAATGTCTGTATCCGTGCCGTGCGACATTTAAGTGCAACGGCAAAGAAAGCCATTTGTTTTCTATGAAAGATATGGCATTGCAGCAAGATGTTTTAAATTTGCCCGTGACATCGCTGAAAATTGAGGGACGCAAAAAATCAGCACTATATGTGGCGGCGGTGACCGATTATTATCGGCAAATTTTGGATGGAAAGGGTGCTGATGAAAAGCGCGAAGAGCGAATTAAGCAAATTTTTTCGCGTCCGTGGTGCAAGTTCCACTTTAAGGGCAAAGATAAAAACGTTATTGATCGCAATTTTGTAGGGCATCGTGGCTTGGAAATAGGCAAGGTTGAACGAGTGTCACACGGGTGGCTGACCTTTCAAACCAACCATAAAACAGCCCGTTATGACGGTTTGCAGATTGATGCCGCCGGTGACGAAAAACCATTCGGATTTTCCGTGCAAAAGCTGAGTGTTAATAAGAAAAATTGCTTTGAGGCACAGGCGGGTGATGTGGTGAGTGTGGAATTACCGCATAATTATCCGACGCTTAATAAGGGAGATAAAATTTATCTGGCCTCCGCAAGCGAGGTTAAAGGAGCATATCACTACGAAAGGCCGAAACCTCACGCTTTTCGCAATACAACGGAAATTGATGTTGCTGTAACGGTTAATAAAAACATTATCAAGGCTGTGTGTGGCGTGTTTGAAAGTGAAATTAATGGAGATTTTTCACCGGCCGCAAATCCTCAGAAAAGTATAGAGGCTATTGAAAAAGCATTTTCAAAAACCGGCGATACGTCGTTTTTAATGCGCAACTTGCAAATAAACAATCCGGATAATTTGTTTACGCCGGCATCGGTTTTAAATGAATTGCGCCGTGATTTATACGGTAAAATTCAACTTGAAGAACAGTCGGGCGTTTTGCCGCCGCCGTTACTGCGTTCTGAAAAGAAATCCGCGCCGCAATTCAAAATTAAAGTGGATAATCTGGCGTATTTACAACGGCTTAACTTAGATGAGTTTGCCGAAATAATTTATTTGATAAGTCCGAAAAGCGATATATCCGGCCTGCTTGAATTGCCGAAAAATAAGGTACGGATTGCACTTCCCGCAGTTTGCCGTAAGCCTGCTTTATACTCGGATATTATTGAAAAATTGTTGGCGCTCGGTTATAAAAAATGGGAGGTTGCGAACTGGTGGAGTTTGCAAATTTTGCCGATTGAAAAGTTGGATATCAGCTTTGACAGTTCAATTTATATGTTGAATACGCAAGCAATATCACAAGCTGCGGAAATAGGTGCTTCTCAAGTTACATTATCACTTGAAGATATTAAGTCAAATGTTTGTAATATAATAGAAAAATCAAAATTAAAAACTAATCTTGTGATCTATCAGGATGTGCCGTTGTTTACCAGTGTCGGCTGTATCCGTGATAATGATTGCAAAGTCTGTCCGAGGGGCGAAATGTGGTTTGATATGCAGAATAAAGGTCAAAAATTCAAGGCATTATCACGTGATTGTCAGATGATGGTTTTTGATGAAAAGCCGTTTTGCGTTGCAGCCGAGGCTAAAGATTTGTCGCCGGACTATTTCCGTGCGGATTTTTGCCACCGCCCATACACACCTCAAAAGGTGGCGGATATAGTTAATAAATTACTTGAATTTAATAATATAAAAGATTGTATTAGCGGAAATTTTTTGAAAAATAATATTTAACTTTGGAGCTTTTGAAATTCAATGCCGATAACCGAACGCCACTTCTGTTGCCGCGGACTATAGCGTTTATTTAATTCTTCCAGTGCTTCCGT
>JAFVBT010000106.1 GCA_017479785.1 Alphaproteobacteria bacterium | reverse complement strand
GCTGATTTGATAAGCCAAATAAATAAAACAATATCATTTGACTTTTCCCCTTAAAAGATGGGCCGTCAACAAACCGAGAATGCGCAATAATATCAGTCCGGACATTGCAAAAATGAATAATTAAAAAATGCAGCAAATTAAAAATTATTGTAAAAAAACTTGACATTTAGACGGAAAAATATATAATGTCTATACAATCAACAAAAACGGGAGAAAGGTTATGTCTTTGAGGAAAAAATCCAAAAGTTAGAAAAGAGAATAAAAGCCAGAACAGAAGCGATAACCAAGGAACAGATACTCGCCTATAATAAAGAAAATTTTGATTTATTTTTTAACAGCGATGATAATGGTGACTATTGCATTTTTATTCATCCGCGGGAGTGTGTAAAACCTTCAGAGAACGGTAAAGAGTGTGGATACATATATCAGGGATTATATAAGCCCAGTGATAATGGGGCTATACTGTTAGGTATCAGAATTTATGAAAGTGATAACGTCGTATTTGAACATGGTGATAATGTATATAAGAATCTGAAAATACAAAAGAATAAGAGAGGGGAAGAACTGTTTACATTAGATGAACTGGTAGAATTTGATGCTGAACATGTCGGTCTGAGAATTTGTGACCAGCACCCGGCTCAACGCATTTCTCAGCGCAAAAATAAAATACAGGCCACAAAAGAAGTTGTGAGTGAGGTAGTTCTGCGGCATTTGAATAATTTGAAGAACAATCAAATGTTATAACACTTATTTTAGATTGAAAAAGAAACCCCCGCGTAAAACGCGGGGGTTTCCTTATACAAAAATAACCACAATTTTCAATGATCATACTCATTTCTTAATGCTGATTTGATAAGCCAAATAAATAAAACAATATCATTTGACTTTTCCCCTTAAAAGATAAGCAATCAGCAAACCGAGAATGCGCAATAATACTAAAAAAATCATAGCCGTATAAATATTGAATTTATCGGCAATAATACCCAACACACATGTCGTCAAAGACATAAAAATCGCTTTAACGAACAGAACAAGAGAGTTTGTGGTGGCGCGGTATTGCGGCATAAATTCTTTCTGCAAAATATCTGTTTTGGCAGTGGATGCTGTGGCATAACCGAAGTTGATAAACATATGCACAAAGGGCACAACGGCATTGTTTAAAATAACGGCAACGCTTCTGACAATCAGGTTCAAGACAATGGAACCGAAATAAATTTTGCACATTGAATATTTTTTGATTTTCGGCACAATCGCAAAACCCAACATACCGAAACAATGTTTGAAAACACGCGCCAAACTCATAATCCATTCGGTGGAAAATGTTTTGAAATAAGCACTTTCAAAGCGGTGCGAAACATCACCCAATGTGCTGAAAAATACGTCAGCTACGGAAAAATAACGTAATCTTTTATTAATAACAAACGCATATAAAACTGTTTTGAAATCACTGACAGTCGGGTGTTGTCGTTTGATTTTGATATTCGGCTCAACAAACAAAAAAGCAATAACAGATTGCACAAATACCGGTATAATGGAAATCCATGCCAATGCCTGCAGAGAAATATTGTATGTGACGAACATGGCTGCTAAAGCACCGAGAGCGCAACCGAATTGATCAAAAAACATTGAGCCGGAATAAATGGTTTTGAAATCACCGTTTTTCTTCATTTCTTCCGCTGTTTCATACATTAAAGCGTCAGTTGTTCCCGATAACAGGGCTTCGCTGACTCCAAACAAAATGGCAAAGACGTAAAGTAAGACGGTAAGGTGCCATTGACCGGCCAAAGCTTGTAATAAAAATGCCGACAGCATAAAAAAATGGGCGAAAAGAATGGTTTTTCGGCGTCCGAAATTGTCGGAAATAATACCACTCGGTATTTTAGCTGCGGCATATATTATGCTAAAAAACGCCAACACCCCCATTGCCGCCGTGTATGAATCTGCCACCCCGATATAATACACAACAGCCAACGTAGCAAGCGGTTTAAAACGCCAAAAAAAATAATACCACTTAAAAATGTTGATGTTTTTTTGAACGTTTTCCATATCAGTCCAGTGTTTGCCATGAAATCTTAACTGAGAGTTTTAGAAGAACCGTCGGCAAAGTTTATCAGTGTTTTTGCACCATCGGCGACAAGCATATCAAGTTGCTTGCCGAATTTTTTGGAGCGCTTCAGCATAATAACGATTTTACCTTGTTCTTGTAAAGCTTTGGCTTTTAAGACCACATCGGCAAAACTATCGGAATCTTCATAGGCCAATACCAATTTTTCTTTTGCCGGCGGCACAAAACCTTCTTCCACAAAGATTGCGGAAATTCGCTCAAAGCCGATGGAAAAACCGACAGCCGGTATGGATTCTCCGATAAACTTACCGATCATTCCGTCATAACGACCTCCGCCGGCAACCGAAGAACCGAATTTCGGACTGACAATTTCAAATACCATACCGGTATAATAACCCATGCCGCGTACCAACGACTTATCGTAAACAGCCTTGAAATTACCTTCGGAAATTTGATTTGCAAAAGCTAAAACTTTACGCAAGTCTGCCACAACCTCTACATTGGAGCAATATTTTTCTGCCGCGGCTAAAGCATCGTCGTCGGCCGCATTTAGAATTTGCATAAATTTTTCAACTGTTGTCGGCGCATATTCTTTTTCCAAGAGTTCGGATTTAACACCGTCTAAACCGATTTTATCCAATTTATCAAAGCTGATGCATACCGAAGAAACGTCATCTTGCGAAAAACCGGCGGCTAAAATCATATCGGTTAAAATACGTCTATCATTAATCCGAACCGTAAAATCAGAAAAACCGATGGCTTTAAGTGCCGATGTCGTCGCGGCAATAAGTTCCATCTCGGCATTGACTGAGGCATCACCGATAATATCAATATCACATTGATAAAATTCGCGTAAACGACCTTTTTGCGGGCGTTCGGCACGGAAAACTTTATCAATTTGCAATGCCTTAAAAGGCATTGGCAACAGGTGCCGGTTATTGGCATAATAACGAGATAAAGGCATCGTTAAATCATAACGCAAACCGCTGTCCACTAAATCGTTTTCATTTAAGTTCGGGGCGGATAAATCAAGTTTCTGTCCGCGTTTTAAGAGTTTGAAAATCATTGCCAGATTTTCACCGCCGTCACTTTTATTTAAGCGCTCAATATCTTCCATCATCGGCGTATTGATTTTATTAAAGCCGAAGTTTTTGTATGTGTTTTCAATCTTTGTTCGCAGATAATCTCTGATTTCTACTTCTTTTGGTAAATAATCCTTGGTTCCGCGTACCGGCAATGTGCTCATTTTCATTTTAATTTTCCCGTTATTGTTAAAAACATAAACACCTTATAAAGCACAAAACGATAAAATGCAATATTTGAAAAAAAATTTTTGTTTACTTTTGATTTTAGTTATGTATAAAGGGCAGTGGAGTTGAAATTTATGATAAACGATTTAACGCGCGGACACCCGCTGAAACTCATTATTCAATTTGCACTGCCGCTTTTAATCGGCAATCTTTTTTTGCAGTTGTATCAAATATCGGATATGATTATCGTCGGGCATTTAATTGATGTGAGAGCTTTGGCGGCAATCGGAGCTTCCGCACCGATTTATATGGTGTTTTTGATGATAGCCTTCGGGTTTACGGGCGGTTTGACGGTAATAACGGCGCAACGCTTCGGTGCGCACGATTATGACGGTGTGCAAAAGTCGGTGTTTCATTGTTTGTTGGCGGCCGGCATTTTGAGTGTTATTATGACACTTGGATTGACGCTGTTTTTGAATCCTTTATTGCGCATAACCAATATTCCGTCGGAAATTTTTAGTCAGGCTTATGATTTTATGTTCGTGCTGTCTTTAAGTTCCGTAATGATTATTTTGTTTAACTTGTTTTCAGGCTTTATTCGCGCATTGGGTGACAGTAAAACGCCGCTGTATTTTTTGATATTTTCTTCACTGATTAATATTGCTTTGAATTTTGTGTTTATTAAATATTTTCACTGGGGTGTTGTCGGCTCGGCACTCGGAACTTTGTGTGCCAACACCATTTCGGTTGTGATTTGTTTTATTT
>JAFVBT010000105.1 GCA_017479785.1 Alphaproteobacteria bacterium | reverse complement strand
TCCTTGCTATGTGAGGAAATTGCGTAAATATGAAGTCGGTATTGAAATCGACGGCGTATGTTTCTTTAAAAAGCATAAAGAAGTTGTGCATATCGGAGACGTTGCCGGCGTGATTGAATCGTTACAGAATGAAATCTTTGGCCCAGAGTTGCCGGATGACATATGTTTGCGATTACCGACGGAAACGGAAATCGGAAATTTGATTGAGCATACGAAAGATGCTTTTCCTTGGGTTGTTCAAGCATATTGTCAGTATACAACCTATTGGATAGCCCCGAAGCGTAAGGATTCGGAAGAGGTTATTGCAGAAGTTGGCTACACCGCAGTGCGAACGCATAAACCGATGTCTGATTATACGGCATGCTCTGTTCGTCCGGTGTTGCGTTTGCAACCTGAGGCCTTTGTCGGACGCCTCAATCAATTTGGTATGCCGGATGAGGCGACGGCGGAAAAAATTAAGAAGATGTTGATATCTTCTCGCAAAAAGTAATCAAAAAAGCGATCGGGATAAACCGGTCGCTTTTTTGTTGCCTGAAATAAATAATTGCTTGCAAAGCGGAGAATAATTGGCTATAAGAAAGTCCGATTAATATTAATTGACGGAGTTTTGTTATGGGATTTAACTGTGGTATTGTCGGTTTGCCGAATGTCGGAAAATCAACGTTGTTTAATGCTTTAACGCAAACAATTGCGGCACAGGCGGCAAACTTTCCGTTCTGCACAATTGAGCCGAATACCGGTCGGGTTGCAGTGCCGGATAAGCGATTGGATAAGCTGGTTGAGATGGTTAATCCGAAAAATATTGTACCGACACAGTTGGAATTTGTGGATATTGCCGGCTTGGTCAAAGGTGCATCAAAGGGTGAGGGACTGGGTAATCAGTTTTTGGCCAATATTCGTGAAACCGACGCGGTTATCCATGTTTTGCGTTGTTTTGAAAACGATAATATTACTCACGTTGAAGGCAGTGTTGATCCGGTGCGCGATGCCGATATTGTTAAGACGGAATTGATGATTGCTGACTTGGAATCATTGCAAAAACGCATAGATCAGTTGCAGAAAAAAGCCCGCGCCGGCGATAAAGAAGCTGCAGTCAGTGTGCGCGTTATTGAGCCGATTATTGCCGCACTTAATCAAGGAAAACCTGCAATTACCGCCGCACCGGATAAATCTGATAAAGAGGCTTATAAGTGCTATAAAATGTTGCAACTGCTGACATCAAAGCCGGTGTTGTATGTATGCAACGTTGACGAAGATTCGGCGGCAACAGGTAATGAGTTTTCCAAAGCTGTTGAAAATATGGCAAAGGCCGAAGGCGCTCAAAGTGTGATTATTTCCGCCGAAATTGAATCGGAAGTGGCTCAACTGGAATCACCTGAAGAAAAGAAGGATTTTCTGGAAGCTTTGGGGTTGGAGGAAACCGGCTTGGCAAAAATTATTCATGCCGGTTATAATTTACTCGGCTTGCAGACATTTTTTACTGCCGGTCCGAAAGAAGTACGCGCATGGACTTTTGTTAAAGGTATGAAAGCGCCGCAGTGTGCCGGTATTATTCACTCCGATTTTGAACGCGGTTTCATTCGGGCAGAAACAATTTCGTATGATGACTACGTTAAATTCGGCGGAGAACAAGGATGCCGCGATGCCGGAAAAATTCGCTCGGAAGGCAAAGAATATCTTGTACAAGACGGCGATTTAATGAATTTTTTGTTCAATGTATAATGCGGGGAAATCTCAAATCTTTTTTTGACTTTTGGGCGATAATCCTTATATTGAAACTAAGGAGAAAATATGAAGGACATTAAAGACTTATCGCGGGAAGAAGCTGAAAAAGAATTGGCCTTTCTGGCAGCTGAAATTGCCAAGGCAGATAATGCGTATTATCAAAACGATGCGCCGGATTTAACCGATGCCGATTATGATAAATTAAAGCACCGCAACAGTGAAATAGAAGCAAAATATCCGGATTTGGTGCGTGCCGACAGTCCTTCTAAGCGCGTGGGAGCGGCGGTGCAAAGCAAGTTTAATAAAATAACGCATCGGTTTCCCATGCTCTCATTGGGAGATGTCTTTTCAATAGAAGAAGTTGAAGATTTTGTATTAAGCGTCAAACGTTTTTTAAACACGGCGGATAGCATAGGTTTTATGGCCGAACCGAAAATTGACGGTTTGTCTTTTTCCGCACGCTATGAAAACGGAGTGTTTGTTTCGGGGGCAACGCGCGGCGACGGCATTATTGGCGAAGATATTACCGAGAATCTTAAAACCATTAAACAACTGCCGCTGACTTTGCCGTCGGATGCACCGAAAATTATGGAAGTGCGCGGCGAAGTTTATATGGCAAAAAAGGATTTCTTTGCACTTAATGAAAAAAATGCCGCCAAGAAGAAAAAGCTTTTTGCCAATCCGCGTAATGCCGCTGCCGGCTCTCTGCGTCAACTTGATCCGAAAATCACGGCCGAAAGGAAACTCAGTTTATGGGCATATACTTGGGGCGAAGTGTCAGAACACCAATGGCAAACACAGGAACAGTTTTTTGCTAAACTGAAAAGTTGGGGGTTTCCGACCAACCCGCTCAATACGGTTTGTCATTCGTTGAAAGAAATAGAAGAAAATTTTAAACACATGATGGAAATCAGGGCGGATTTGCCATACGATATTGATGGTATTGTTTATAAAGTTAATTCTATTGAATTGCAGAATCGTTTGGGTTTTTTGACACGTACGCCGCGATGGGCTATTGCCCACAAATTTCCGGCAGAACAGGCATTAACGCGCATAAATAATATCCGTATACAAGTCGGACGAACAGGTGCCTTAACACCGGTGGCCGATTTAGAGCCGGTTAATGTCGGCGGGGTTATGGTTTCGCACGCAACATTGCATAATGAGGACGAAATTAAACGTAAGGATATTCGTATCGGTGATACGGTAGTGGTGCAACGTGCCGGTGATGTGATACCGCAAGTTGTTGAAGTTAAACTTGAAAAACGGCCTCAAAATTCGCTTCCTTACGAATTTCCGCTGATTTGTCCGGAGTGCGGCGCACATGCCATCAGAGAAGAAAATGAGGCTATCAGGCGTTGTACCGGCGGTTTGACCTGTCCGGCACAAGCCAAAGAAAGATTAAAACACTTTGTTTCTAAAGATGCCTTTGATATTGTAGGGCTTGGAGATAAAGTGATAGAGGAATTTTATGATGACGGAATTTTAAAAAGTCCGGCAGATATTTTTACATTGGAAGAACGTAACGGCTCAACAACTCCGGTAATGGATTTGTTTGCCGAGCCGGATAACGGCTTGCATTTGGAAAGACGACCGGGGTGGGGAACTTTATCGGTTAAAAAACTGTTTGCCGCCATTCAAAACCGGCGTGAAATCTCTTTGCCGCGTTTTATATATGCCTTAGGTATTCCACAGGTTGGGAGTGCTACGGCTTTGTTATTGGCTAAAAATTACGGTTCTTTTGATAATTTGCAGACTGATATGTGCGCACTTCAAACAGAAAAACTTGTGTCTATTGACGGCATTGGCGGTGAAATGGCAAAAGATATTGCGGAATTTTTCGGTGAAGAACATAATTTGCAAGTAATTGCAAAATTGCGCCAATATGTTCATGTTGCTGATTACATCAATGAAGAAATTACCGATTCTCCATTGAGTGGCAAAACAGTTGTGTTTACCGGAACTTTGGAAAATTTAACGCGAGCAGAAGCAAAAGCCGTTGCGCAAAAATTCGGCGCTAAGGTGGCCGGATCGGTTTCGGCGCATACCGATTATGTTATTGTCGGAACAGATGCCGGAAGCAAGGCCAAAAAAGCGGCAGAACTCGGAATTTCGGTATTATCCGAAGCTCAATTCGTTGAACTGATTAAACAATGAGTTTGTTTATTCGGTACTCGGTCAAGCATTTTGTGCAGTTGTTCATATAGACTTTGGTATATATCTCTCTTTTCCGAAATTAATCCGAAACTATATCCATATTTTAAGGGAAGGAGAGTATTATCATGTATAAACAGAATATTGCAAATTTCATATTATATAATTTGGCGCATACTGATATTTATCAGGGTGTAAACGTCAACAAGGGGCTTATCAGTGAAGTTGTGGAAGGGTGGAATCAACAAATTTATGTTATGCCGAACCAACCGATTAAAATCAATAAGAATAAAATACAAAAAAAGTTGTTGATGTAAATTTTACAGAATCCCGATATTTATTGAAAAAGATGTGTCAATATAGCCATGTTCCTATATTTATAATTTCGGATATGCATATATTTTTTTAAGCAGCGTAATCATAATAAGGTTAAATAATATGCAGAAAATTAAGAAAAATGAATATATGAAATTAGAAGATTGCTTGGCTTTTGCTGGCACTATATATGAAAGTTTTGAGGCTTTGGAAGAAGTTATGGGAAAATTAAAACTTGAAAGGCCGTTATTTCTGGTTTATTTAGCCAAGAAATCTTTTGCCGAAGAAGTTTTCAAGGCAGCCGGTGAGCCGGAGGAACAGGTGAGTGAGGCTATGAAATATCCTTCATACATAGAAATTCAAAATCCTTATGCGCATCACTGGCATCAGTCCTGATTTTAAATTTGCCGCTTTGCCGTAGTTTACGTTTTTTTTAATCTTACCGTGTAAAGTTAAAAAAAAGTAAGGTTCGGAGATGATTTTTTTATGAGTTGGCAAGCAAAAAATCTGGATAAGAAAAAACATTGCTTTTTCGGTTCTGCCGGTGGTGTTTCACAAGGTTTATACGCCTCGCTTAACACCAATTTAAGCAGCCGTGACGATAAGGAAAATATATATAGGAATTTTGATGTTATTACCGCGCAATTTAATATGAAACGCAGTGATATATTTACCATGCGGCAAAGTATTACGAACACTGCCGTTATTGCAAGAAAGCCGTCGTGGTTTGAAGTCGGGGCCGATGGTGCGGTAACAGACAATCCGAATATTTTGTTGGGCATAAAAACAGCTGATTGTGCACCGGTTTTATTGGCTGATTATCAAAACGGGGTTATTGGTGCGGCTCATGCCGGTTGGCGCGGTGCCTGCAGCGGAATTATTGAAAATGTTGTAGCGTTAATGGAAAAACTCGGTGCCGAAAGAAAAAATATTGCGGCAGCTATCGGACCATGTATGCAGCAAAAATCATTTCAAACAAAAGAGGATATGCGCTCTGTTTTTCTGGCCAAATCGGCAGATAATGCTAAATATTTTAAGCCGGAAACCGCAGAAACCTATTTATTTGACTTGAGCGGCTATGTTCAAGACAAATTGCGTGCGGTAGGGGTGGAAAATATTGAAAATTCCGGCATTGATACATATAGCACACCTGATTATTTCAGCTACAGGCGCAACACCCGCTCCGGATTAATAAAATATGACAAAGACTACCCGACGCAGTATTCCTGTATCAGGTTGTAGGAGGCCGAATGTATCCGATAACTTATATTTCGTTACCGTATTGGAATGAACGTCCGAAAAAAACAATAATAAAATCCGTTGTTTTGCACTGCAGTACACATGAGGCCGTGCCGATGATAAAACTGTTGAAACGTCTGCATTTGAGCGCTCATTTTGTAATCGGTACGGACGGACGAATTTTTCAGCTTGTCCCGGAAGAAAAACGTGCTTTTCACGCAGGAGTGAGCAGGTG
This sequence comes from Alphaproteobacteria bacterium, assembly GCA_017479785.1. Classification (GTDB taxonomy): domain Bacteria; phylum Pseudomonadota; class Alphaproteobacteria; order RF32; family CAG-239; genus RUG410. The sequence goes on along the minus strand of JAFVBT010000105.1, from coordinate 504 downwards.
GCGCAATATGTATAACCTCAATCATTATTCAATAGGAATTGAATTGAGTACGCCGAAAATGGGACAGACCGCTTACCATGAAACGCAAATTAAAGCGGCAATGCAGTTGTGCCGTGATTTAGTAAGGCGTTACGATATTCCGTCGGCAAACATTGTAGCACATTCCGATGTGGCACCGACCAGAAAACCGGATCCGGGGATAATGTTTCCTTGGAAAAAATTTGCGGATAACGGTATCGGTTTGTGGTATGATATTGCCGATGCCGAGAAAGTGCTTGAAAATGATAAAGCTGTATTGTTGGAACAAATCGGTTACGATACGCGCAATCCGGCGGCGGCAAGCTATGCATTTTGCAGGCATTTTCTGCCGCAACTTGTTGCAACCGAAGATGATGTCACTAAGTTGATTGCCCAAGTTTATCCGCCGGATTTCAATATCCCTGACGAATATTTGCCGGTGCTGAAAGCTTGTGCCTACGCGTTTACGAAGTCTGATTGATTATT
>JAFVBT010000104.1 GCA_017479785.1 Alphaproteobacteria bacterium | reverse complement strand
CTTCATTGCCTTTATACACATAACCCAAACGGGCACAGTTAAACGTTACAACGCCTATAGAACCTGTTTGTTCAGCCGAACCGAATAAACCATTACCTTTTGCCAACAATTCACGCAAATCAAGTTGCAAACGGCAGCACATAGAGCGAATCTGCCCCGGTTTCAAAGACGAATTGATAAAGTTCTGAAAATAAGGCATGCCATATTTAGCCGTCATTTCAAACAACAATTGAGATTTTTCATCATCCCACGGGAAATCCGGTGTCATATTATACGTCGGAATCGGGAATGTGAACGGGCGATCCATTACATCACCTTCCATCATAACCTCAATGTAAGCACGATTAATCATATCCATTTCTTTTTGGCAGTCACCGTATGTGAACGGCATTTCTTCCTGACCTTCAATTATCGGCATAAAGTTTTCATCGTGGCCGGCAATATGACCGCCTATATACGGATGCTGGTCACGCAAATCTTCCGGACAAACCCAATCAAACGTAAAGTTTGTAAACGGCGTTTGTGAACCCCAACGAGAAGGAACATTCAAATTATAAATCAATTCCTGCATGCATTGTTTAACATCATGGTACGATAAATTATCTTTTTTAACATAAGGTGCCAAATAAGTATCAACAGAAGAAAATGCCTGCGCACCGGCCCACTCGTTTTGCAGCGTTCCCATAAAATTGACCATTTGGCCTGTTGCCGCAGACAAGTGTTTCGGAGGATTGGCTTCAGCCTTACCGCGCACACCGTTGAAGCCTTCTTTCAACAGGTTTTTCAATGACCAACCGGCACAATATGCCGCCAACATATCCAAGTCATGAATGTGAATATCGCCGTTGCGATGTGCTTCACCGACTTCTGCAGGATACACATGGCTCAGCCAGTAATTGGCTGTTACCTTACCGGAAACATTTAAAATCAAGCCACCGTTAGAATACCCCTGATTGGCATTGGCATTTACACGCCAATCCAATTTTTCCAAATATTCATTAATAGAGCTTTCAACATCTACCATAACTTTATGATCAGCACGCATACGATTGCGCTTATCACGATACAGAATATACGCTTTAGCCGTATTCAAATAGTTAGAAGAAATTAAGGCCTGTTCAACCACATCTTGAATTTGCTCAATTGTCGGCACCGTTTCGGCAAATTTATAGTTAATTACCTTCATGGCTTGCGCCGTTACCAGCAAAGCATCTGCTTCGCCGAACTCGTTAGTGGATTCCGCTGCTTTTAAAATAGCATTATATATTTTACTGCTGTCAAAGTCTGCCAGCGTACCGTCTCTTTTGGTAACGGATTTTACTTTTGAATGTATTGTGTCAAGATGTTTGATTTGCTCGTCGGCCATTTTTTCCTCCTAAAATTGATGATTTATTTTCTCTGAATACTATACCCCAGACCTTAATAAAAATTTAAAATACACACAATATATAGTCACAAGAAAAAATAAATCACAATATATTGTGATAAAACTTGAATATTTAATTTTGAAGTCGGATGACTTATTTCTTGAAAATCATTTTGCAAAAAATAAAAAATGCGCTCAAGAAAAATTTTTTTATTAAAATCGGAAAATAGCAAAAAAAAGAGAGGATAAGTTTCGTAAGCGATTATAAATAAACGAAAAATTTTTTTTATATTTATCCGTAGTCGGTGGATAAAGTTATTAACAAATCTTAATACCGTCAACGATATTTCTTATAACAGAAAAACAATCTGTTATCGGCAATATTCTGATATAAGCGTCTTTATTTTTGTTTTTTAATATTTTAGCACTTCATATTCGCAATAAAAATAATATTTTTTTGTATTTTTCTTAAATTCGCGATTCTGAAACATAAAAAAAGAATCTGCATTTTTACGTGCAGATTCTTTTTCATTCACTTAATAATCAGTTATGCGGAGAGTGATTCGGCGCATAAACCTGCACCGTATCCAAATCCTGATCATTGCATTGACCGCCGTTGCAGTTTTTCAAAACAGTTGCCTGACGGCCGCGGTTTAAGCCGCGAACATTCAATGACGGGACATAGGAATCAACAATATTCAATTTGAAAGTCAAATACGCAATATTGTTCTTTTTATCCATTGCATAAATCTTAATCGGATACGTTCCGCCGTCACCCGGCATGGCAATACCCGTAAAGACTCTGCCGACGTTGTTATATTTCAAGAATTTCGGCAATCCCGAATCGTCAATCAATCCGGCTTTTGTGGTTACTTCAGGTTCGTTACACCCCATTCTGGTAAAGGCATCACTCGGAACCACAATCCGAATATGTTCGCCCGTATTATATGTTACATCAGGCAAAATACCTTCCGAAGACAGATTTACCGGCGGACGATGGCTCGGAATATTCATCAAATACGGACGATTTTCCGGAATAAATTCACCATTACGCCACTTCTCCAATGTATCACGCAATGCCAGTGCAATGCGGGAAGGAGACTCGTCTAACATATAATAAGGTACGGCATCTAAACCGATGGTAACATAAAGTGCACCCAACGCATCTTGCATATCAACATAAGCCAACGAGGCTTTGATTTCATCACCGATGGCGCGTGCCGCTTCCATTTGGCTCTTTTCGGCATGACTGCCTTTTGCGGCCGTAATATCTTCGGCAATATTTTCCGAAGCGCCGGCAATTTCAAGTGCAATCTGATAATCCTCAACAGCCGACGTATAACGTGCCCAAGCAATATAAACTTGATTCAATATCAAAGATGTCATACGCTGACGGCGCAAATCGGCCAACATTTTTTCGCTTAAACCGTGTTTTTGCCCTTCATATACCGCCATTGAAATTTCTTTGGCCTCGGTGCACCATTTTTGGTTATAAGCCGCCGGATTGCTACGATAGCTGGCATCATTTTCGTCACGGAAATCTGTAATAATCATTTCCAAATCATCCGAGCTTGTCAGCATATTATGAACTTTAAGCTCCGGACGATTCGTTAAGGCCAACCACTCTAAACGCGAAAGGTTTGACTTGATTTCCGGCAATGTAAAGTTACCATATTCTTTGCCAACCAATGTAAATTCCGTTTGCGGATGCATACCCATTAATGAAGCCAAACGCTCGTGTGCCGTTTCCATATCGCGTTTCAAAGCAGATAATTTCTTTATGGATTCCATATATTTACGTTTGGTTACAAGCTGGCTTGTTTCCGGATTCTGCCCTTGTTCCGCCAACTCTTTTGCCTTGATATTCATTTCATCAACATCAAGCGTGATATGCTCAATGGCATCATCAATAACCGGCAACAAACGTTGTGCTGTCAAAGCTTTCCAATAAAGAACGCGTGCCTCTTGCAAAATATTTTGAATGACCTTGCGTCTCTCTTCGGTCGCAACATTTTGCTTAAACAATTCATCCGAACGCATATAATATAAAGTGGATAAATCCAAAATATTCCATGCCACTTTTAAGTCCGGACTCGTTTCGCTGTAGTTCGTATTAACATAACCGGCATTGGAAACAATTTCCGGCAATGCGGAATATGCCGATCTACCGGCTTTTTGCAAACTTTCCTGATAACGCACGACTCGTCCCGAATAGTTATATTTCAAGGCAAGGGCCATTGTCATATACATATCAAGCGGCTTTTCAATTTTCGTCGGGGACTTGCCGTACATATTGTGCATATCAACATCATAACGAATGGCACTGTCCCAATCCGAATAATATGCAGGATCCGGTTGCGGGTAAGATGCAACGGCAGCCGGTTGCTGAACATTTTGCGCACAGGCAATAACACTGAGCGTTCCAATCATCAAACAAAGCATTTTTTTCATGTTTGTGTCCTTTTTTATCGTCTATAATCTGATGCTATATTAATCGTTAAAAATTAACATTTTATTACACTTTTAATATTATTATGTGTTATAAGTATAAAAAAGGGGTAAAAATTCGCATGGTTTCAATTTTAGGTACATTATTTAAATATAAAGAGAAAGAATCGCCTGATGAATTAGGCTATTTTCCCGAACATGTGCATGTTGATGCATTTCCGGAAAGGCGCTATTTGTGGACATCGCGGTTTTTGGTAATCACAACTTGTTTGAGTATTTGCTTAAATATGATTATTGCCGCAATTATTTATTTGATGCTGCCATGTTTTCATGTCAGACCGCAACTTTACCGTATCAATAACGAAACGAATCAAATGGAGTTAATGCAACCTTACGAAATGCCTTATTATGCCAGCGAATTAATTGCCGAGCAATACTTACGCGATTATATTATGTTGCGTTACACCGTCACGGAAGATTATGCCGAATTAAAAGACAGATGGCGCAAAAATTCAATTTTATATTGGTACTCCACCAATGAGGTTTATAACAATTTCCAAAGACAAGATGCCAGTATTGTAGATCAACAGTTCAAAACCATCGGTTTGCAACGCTATGTTGAAATCATAAGAACTAAGCATGTCACACTTTCAATGTGGATGGTTGAATTCAAAACTTATGATATTACAAAATATAATCCGCGCCCGAAAGTTGATATATGGCGTGCTGTTGTACGTATCGGTTATGACAGCGGTTTGCGTTTCAAACGTGTGGAAGACAGACTTCTAAACCCTTACGGCTTCTTAATCTACAGCTATACGCTTTCTTATCTCGGCGATGAAAAAGCCAAAGATAATGAAGTTCCGGGCAACGTCAAATATAATATGATGATGTAGCAGAAAATGCTGAAAAAAATATTTATTCCGGCAGTTTTATTATGCGGTTGCACAAGTTTAACCGTTCCGCCTGAATATCAATATAAAGAAATAGAAACCTCATATTTTAGACTGGCATCGTGGCAAAAAATTACGAATCCGAAAGCCCCGTATAAGATATATATAGAAGGTGACGGTGCGGCATTCAGAGCCGACGGATCCGTCAGTTTTGATCCGACACCGCGCTCAACGATGCTGCGTGAAATTGCTTTTGGTGACAAGCACCCGAATGTTGTTTATTTGGCTCGGCCATGCCAATTCGTAAAAGACGAAAAATGTCAGCCTCAATATTGGTCAATTGCCCGTTTTTCAAAAGAAAGCGTTCAATCGGAATATGAAGCCGTTAAAACAATTACAAAATCAAACCCTCTCACATTGGTCGGTTTTTCTGGCGGTGCACAAATTGCCGGTTTAATGACCGTCAGATATGCAGATTTAAATGTGCAAAAATTAGTCACTATCGCCGGCAATTTGGACGTTAGAAGTTGGACCGATTATCATAATTTACCACCGCTGATATTGTCGGACGATTTAGCCGATTACAAAACCGAGTATGCCACGTTTAAGCAAGTTCACTATATCGGAAGCCTTGATGATAATATCGTCCCGCAGATTACCGAAAACTTTGTTACCGATTCATCAACACTTATTTATGTGCAAAATGCAACGCACAACACCGGTTGGGAAAAAGAATTTGAAGCAGTACGCAGTGAATAATCAGTTTGCCGCACCGACTATAATCGTCAAATTTGTTGTAAACAATTTAACGGATATTGACAACAGAATGATTCCGAATGCCTTTTGAAAGATGCAAATTACCCCCGGTGACAACCATTTTTCCAATTTTCGTGACATTTTCAATGCTGCATAAACAATTGCCACATTTGCAAAAATCGCCAACAATATATTAAAATCTGAATATTGCGCGCGCAGTGATAACAATGTAGTAAAAGAACCTGCTCCGGCAATCAACGGAAACACAACCGGTGTAAATGTTGCGTCATTCGTTGCAACATTATCCTTACGGAAAATTTCAATATCCATCACCATTTCCATGGCTAAAATAAATATGATGATAGAACCGGCGACCGCAAATGATGATACATCCAGATTAAACAAATTCAGAAAGGCTTTTCCCATATACATAAAACCGATAAACAGGACTAAAGAAATAAGAGCTGCTCTTCCTGAATATACAGCACGTCCGCTACGCTCCAAATTAATAACAATCGGTAAAGTTCCGACAATATCTATAATAGCAAACAGAACAACAAAAGCCCCGACAAACTGTGTACTATTATAAGTTGCAAAAAAATTCCACAAATATTCCATTTAATTTATCCTTATAAGAAAAAGCGACATTTTTTAATGCCGCTTTTCTATCAAATAAAAATAACTTCGTCAATCGGTTTTTTGGGCCTATATTCGCATTGCGTAGAAAGAACGCCATACAAAAATCAAACCGATAACCAGAAAGACAAAGGCTGTTATCAGAGCGGCCTTCGGACTGGTTTCCGAAACCTTTGCCGACATTTCCGCTGCCAACAACCCGAACAACGTTGTAAACTTAATAATCGGATTTAATGCAACCGATGCCGTATCCTTAAACGGATCGCCGACCGTGTCACCGACGACGGATGCCGCATGCAATTCCGTGCCTTTTTCTTCCAAATCAACTTCCACAACCTTTTTGGCATTATCCCACGCACCGCCGGCATTTGCCATGAACAGTGCCTGATATAAACCGAATATGGCGATTGAAATTAAATAACTTGCAAACAATTCCGGCCCAAAAAACGCAAACGAAATCGCAAAAGAAAAGATCACAATAAAGATATTAAACATCCCTTTCTGAGCATATTGCGTGCAGATTTTAACCACTATTTTGGAATCATCCACAGAAGCCGCTTTCTTTGTATCCAGCTTAATATGTTCTTTAATATAATTGATAGCGCGATAAGCTCCGGTTGATACGGCTTGAATTGCCGCACCGGAAAACCAATAAATGACCGCACCACCCAGCAACAAACCTACTAAAACGCGCGCATCAATAAGATTCAGCTGTAAGTGCAACAACAAGATAATAGAGAAAATCATTGTGGTGGCACCGATAACCGCCGTACCGATTAATACCGGTTTAGATGTTGCCTTAAAAGTATTACCGGCCGAATCGTTGGCTTCAAGCAAATGTTTGCCGTGTTCAAAATCAGGAGAAAAACCATACTCTTCTTTGATTTCTTTCTTAATACCCTTCAGATTTTCTATTTGTGATAATTCAAAAACAGATTGGGCATTATCCGTTACCGGTCCGTAACTGTCAACGGCAATTGTTATCGGCCCCATACCGAGCATACCGAATGCCACCAAACCGAAAGCAAAAACCGTCGGATAAATCATAATCTGACTCATATCACCCTGTGATGTCACATAAGCAACGGCCATCAGACCGGCCATAACAATACCTTGCCAGAAACCTGAAAAATTACCGGAAACAATGCCGGCCAGAATATTCAACGAGGCACCGGCTTCACGGCTGGCATTAACAACTTCATCAACGTGCTGAGACTTAGAGGAAGTGAAAATCTTCGTAAATTCCGGTATAATGGCGGCAGCCAAAGTTCCGCAACTGATAATAACCGAAAGTTCCCACCAAATGTTTAAGCCGAAATTATCCGTCGGTAACATATGGTAAGAAATGAAAAACGTCAGTGCAATAGAAATCAGTGATGTCAGCCAAATCAAACTTGTCAAAGGCTTTTCAAAGTCAAAAGATGTTGACTTGCCATATACCAATTTGGCAAAGAAATTATTGACGGCATACGAAAAAACGGATGTCATAATCATCACTATGCGCATGACAAAAATCCAAGTTATCAGACGGGCTCTGAGTTCAGGTGCCCACAAATAAGTCGTTAATGCGCCATCGGCTGTTAAAGTAGTGCCCGCAGCCAAAACAATAAAGCTGATTAACGCAACTCCCGTCACACCATATGTTTCAAACCCATCTGCCGTCGGGCCGCAGGAATCGCCGGCATTATCGCCGGTACAATCGGCAATAACCCCCGGATTACGAGCATCGTCTTCATCAATTTTGAAAATAATTTTCATTAAATCCGCCCCGATATCGGCAATTTTGGTAAAAATACCGCCGCAAATACGTAAGGCCGAAGCGCCTAAAGATTCGCCGATAGCAAAGCCGATAAAACAAGCACCGGCCGTATCACGCGGAACAAATACAAGAATGAACATCATCATTATCAGTTCAACACAAATCAACAAAACACCGATGGACATTCCGGCGCGTAACGGTAAATGCATCACAGGAAAGGCTTTGCCTTGTAAAGATGAAAATGCCGTTCTTGAATTGGCATAAGTGTTGATACGCATACCGAACCACGCCACCGTGTACGAGCCGAGAATACCTAAAACAGACCATAGTAAAATATATAAAACTTTCGGCAACGGCGTATTGTTTAAGTAAGCAAAGTAATAGACTATACACGCACCGATAAATAGTTCCAATATAAACAGAAGTTTTGCCTGTTGCTTCATATATGTGGTGCAGGTTGCATAAATTGTTTCGGAAACTTTCAGCATAGCCTTATGTGCCGGCATTTCTTTAATACCGAAAAACTCCCATAAGCCGAAAATCATACCGAGCAAACATATAATCATACCGCTAAGCAATAATGTATCGCCGTTTATGTTTATTCCGAAAAAATGATAAGTTGCATCGGCCAACGAAGGAATAACCAAATCCAATTCGGAAGCAGATGCGGTGCTGACTGCCGAAAACAGCGCGGCAAAAACCGCAAACGCAACTTTGCTGATTTTTATTCTGTTAAACATGTTTTCATCCCTTTTAAATAATTGAAACAAAGCCTTGGTAAGTTTCCCCTTACTGACCTGATAATTTTATACTAAAGCATAATAATTATAATTTCATTAAGTTTTTTGCAACAATTCACAACGCGTATAAAGTTAAATATCTTCCGGATCGGTTACCAAATCTTTTTTCTCGGCATCCATATAACTTTTACCATATATATCTTTTATTTCAATGTCCGCACCGGCGGCCAAAAGCTTGGTTATAATGTCATTGCAATTAAATGCCGAAGCATAAAACAATGCCGTTCGTCCGTTGCGGTCTTTTTTATTGACATCGGCACCGGCCTCCAACAACATATCAATAATTTCCTTATTCCATTCATTGGTGCTGGCATTCATAAGCGGTGTTCCGTATGGGGTTTCGCGGTTTACATCGGCACCGTATTCAATCAGCATTTTCGTTAACTTAACTGCATAATTCATCTGGTGCACGGCTCTGTTTTTCATATTTCCGGCACTGATATTTGTATGCTTTAATGCTGCCGGATTTTTATATATTTTTTGAGCCTGTTTTTGCAATTCATTTGCCATGGTTGTTGCCACCAACAATGGTGTTATCCCGTCGCGTTGCGATGGTGCATTAATATCCGCACCGGCCTCAAGCAACATCTTGGCGATTTCCAAATTGTCATTATTGGCAAGTGTAAACAACAACAGCGTATCCCCTTCTTCGTCGCGCGAATTAACATCTAAACCCGCATCTATCATTTTTTTTAAGGCCTGCGTGTCATCAGAGAGTAAAATTTTTGCCACCGGAGACATTTGCTGTTGTTCCTTTTCTTCTATCGGCGCAACATCATATCCGTGATTCTGTGCCTGAGTATAAGAAGGAAACAGCACCAACAAAATTGCAAACAAATAAGTCATCGTCACCTCTCATGTAGTAAACATAGCTGAATGTAGCACGATAAAATAAATGTTTCAAGCCCAGAATGTTTAAAAACGATGCAATAAAGCTTATTCAATAACCATTTTCATATTTTTGCCGTAGAATTTAAGCAATCGGCGATAATAACTGTAGGGCAGACATTTGCCGTTTTCCATTCGTCTTAATACCTTGAGAGTAAGGTGAGTTGCTGCCGATAATTCTTCTATGCTGAGTTGGTGTTCAATGCGCAATTGTTTAAGTTGCGGGCAAATTTCCGCTAATGCTTCATTGCTGAATAAATTATGTACACCCATCGTCAATAACTCCTTTTTATTAAATTAAAATAAAAAGACCACTCAAGAAAGTGGTCGGGAGTTCGAAACTGCAAGAAGACAGTCCGGCTTATTCAATATATTCAGCCGGCTCCCCACCAATGAGGAGTTATTTTCTTCTTGGGAGCTTCGACACTCCGCAAACAACCTCTTGTTTGCAAGAATTATATTAACTTATCAGTGCCGAAATGCAAGTAAAAATTTATACTTACCAGATAGCGCAAATACCAATTTTTACATATTTATTTGTAAAATCGTTCAATTTAAAACATGGTGAAAGTGCATATATATAGTCGTGAAAGGAAAAAAAATGCGTAAACAAAGAAGAACAACCAAAGATTTCCATGTCAGAGTTTTGGAAGATGACCGGATGTTTCCAACCATTCCGGAAGCCGACATCGGACTGGATGTTTACTTAGAGGATTTTGAAGCCGAAACGGATTTGCCGGACAGTGACAGAATTATGATTTGTCAACGCAAGGGAATCAACGAGGATAATTGTTTGAGACGATAAAAAAAGAAATGTAAAATTAAATTTTTACAATTGCCGTTTTTACCGATAGAATCTGTTTTTCTTACTGATTTGCTTGACAAGTAACGTATAATTTGCGAAAGTGCCTCAGTTTTTGAATTTAAATTGAGGGAAAATGAAACACAACAAAGCGGATAATGTTGACGGCTGGTTAATAATAGACAAACCAAAGGGTATGGGTTCAACACAGGTTGTCGGGAAAACGCGCTATCTGTTGCATGCCAACAAAAACGGCCATACCGGAACTTTAGACCCTTTTGCGACAGGCGTTCTGCCGATTGCCTTCGGTGAAGCCACAAAGCTTGTGCCGTTTGTTACCGATGGCGATAAAGAATATGAGTTTATTGTTAAATGGGATGAGCAAACTTCAACCGATGATACCGAGGGAGAAGTAATTGCGCGCGCCGATAAAATTCCGACGCATGATGAAATTTTAGCGATTTTGCCGCAGTTTATCGGTAAAATTACGCAAATTCCGCCAATGTATTCAGCCATAAAAATCAACGGACAGCAAGCCTATAAACTGGCACGCAAAGGGAAATTAGTTGAAATGCCGGCACGGCAAGTTGAAATTTATGACCTTCAATTAATGGAAGAATATGCCGATTCAGCCAAATTTAAGGTTAATTGTTCCAAAGGAACCTATGTACGAACCTTAGGTAAAAATATGGCCGAAAAGCTAGGTACAGTCGGGCATTTAATAGAACTCCGACGCACAAAATGCGGAAATTTTGACTTAGAATCAAAAATTTTACTGGATTCTTTGGAAAAAATAGAGTATGTAAGTGAACGACGCAAGTTACTTCTGCCGTTAGAAACGTCTCTGCGCGACATCGCGGAGATTGCTGTTTCGGCGGAAGATGCAATGAAATTAAGTATGGGGCAAAGCCTGTCTGCCGAAAATTACGGCGTTTCGGCGACGGAAAAACCGACAGCGGCGATGTTGCATAATTGTTTGATTGCGCTAGTGCGAATTGATGAGCATAAAATCTCACCGGTTCGTGTGTTTAATAATATTTTGAAAAAGGAAATATAAAGATGTCGCTTAGTAATGAAGTAAAAAAAGAAATCGTGGCAAAGTACGGTACATCGGAAAACGATACCGGCTGCCCGGAAGTTCAAATTGCTATTTGGACTTACAGAATCAACGCTTTAATTGAACACTTCAACGTTCATAAAAAAGATTT
>JAFVBT010000103.1 GCA_017479785.1 Alphaproteobacteria bacterium | reverse complement strand
CGCTCCTCGCAATGACAGAAAAAAAGTAACACCGCTCCTCGCAATGACAGAAAAAAAGTAACACCGCTCCTCGCAATGACAGAAAAAAAGTAACACCGCTCCTCGCAATGACAGGGAAAAAGTAGCAGCCCTCCTCGCAATGACGTTTTCTTATTACAAAAAAGCCCGCAAAATGCGGGCATTATATTAAATAAAATGGCGGATGACCCTATTTTCCGGCTTCTTTAGCCAATTTCATGCCTGTCATTTTGAATATCTGTTGCGCAGACATACCTCTGTTTTCCAAATTTTTGATGAGTTCTGCATCCTTCTCCGCATTTATACCATCTTTAAGAGTTTGAGATAAGGCTCTTACATCTATATGTCCTACTTCAACAGAACCCTCAGCAAGTTTATTAGGATAAGCCAACGCAGCCTCCCTTTCACCCGGATAAAATTTTACATCCCCATCACAAGTTGCCGTGCATACAAGTCGGGCATTGTTCTTTGCAAATCTTTGTCTCTCACTCATTGTCTTCATCCTTTACTAAAATGCAGATAAAATCCGCAACAATTTCGTATCATTTGTCTAAAAATAACATTTATTTTTTGTTTTGTCAAGTACTTTTTTTACAAAATATGAAATTTTTGTTACAAAAATGAGCTTTTTGTGTACAAACGGCATAAAATAAGTTAAAACAAACACAGAATAACCGAGGGAAAAAGAAAAATGTCACTTTTTAAATCTGTCGCAACTTTCGGCGGTTTAACTTTTATCAGCCGTATCACGGGCTTTTTGCGCGATATGGTGCTGGCTAACTTTTTGGGAGCAAGCGCAATGGCCGATGCCTTTGTGGTGGCTTTTAAATTGCCTAATTTGTTCCGCAGCTTGTTTGCAGAGGGTGCGTTTACCAGTGCATTTGTCCCGATTTTTTCGCAAAAACTGGTCTCCGAAGGCAAAAAGAAATCCGTATTTTTTGCCGCACAGGCAATTGCCGTGTTGGTGGTTATTGTCGGGCTTTTTGTTGTGTTGTTTGAAATTTTTATGCCTTATATTGTGGATATCTTGGCGCCGGGGTTTCGTGATGACGCCGGCAAAATGGAACTGGCAACCCAGTTGTGCCGCATAACTTTCCCGTTTTTGCTGTTGATTTCCATTGTTTCCTTTCAGGGCGGCATCTTAAATTCGTTTGAAAAATTTGCCGCACCGGCAACCGCGCCGATTATTCTTAATTTTACAATGATTTTTGCCGCTTTTGTGTTTGTGCCGTTTATGCCGACTGCGGCACACGGTATTGCATGGGGTATCACACTTGCCGGCGTGTTGGAAGTTTTGTGGCTGTATGCGGCGCTGAAAAGAATTGACGTGACAATACACCCGTATATTCACATTGCAAAAATAATGCATAATCCGGAAATTCGCTTACTGTTTAAACGAATCGCACCCGGCGTGGTCGGTGCCGGCATTTATCAAATCAATATGGCGGTGGATACAATTCTGGTTTCGTTGGTCGGAACCGGCGCCGTATCGTGGCTTTATTATGCCAACAGATTGCAACAACTTCCTCTCGGAGTGGTCGGAGCGGCTATCAGTGTGGCGTTACTGCCTATTTTGTCAAAATATTTAAAAGCACAAAATACCGAAGAGGCCCTAAAAACGCAAAACAAGGCTGTTGAATACGGCTTTTTACTCTCATTTCCGGCAGCAGTGTTGCTGATTGTGTTGGCCGAACCGATTGTCACATTGTTGTTTCAACACGGCAAATTTTTACCAAGCGATGCCGTTAAAACCGCGTATGCCGTTATTGCTTATGCCGTCGGGCTTCCTTGCTATGTAATAACTAAAGCCCTGATGCCGAACTTTTTTGCCCGCGGCGACACGGTTACGCCGGTAAAATACAGCGCGGTTGCATTCACGGCGAATCTGATTTTCAATTTAATTTTAATGCAATATTTCGGGCATATAGGCATTGCCATGGCTACCACTATAGCCGCATTTGTTTCGCTCGGACAATATATTTTCGGCCTGAAAAAGCGTGGCTACTGGCAGTTTACAAAACCATTGACGATACAAATGCTGAAAATTGCATTTATTTCAATAATAACCGGCGTTTTTGTATATGCTTTATCTTATATCCTTTCCGTAAAATTCGGCGAGTTCCTGCTGCACAAGGTTTGGCTTCTGCCTGAGTTAGGCTTTTTGGGTGTGTTTGCACTTGCAATTTTCCTGATATCGGCTAAGATAACCGGTGTAATCAATTTCAGAGAAATCCTTAATATGATAAGGCGAAAAAATGATAACGGAAAATAAAATCAAAAAAATTGCGGCAACAGCAAAAAAAACAGCTGCCGATTTATATGTAAAAATTAAAATTCCGGCATCTGCGGTTTATCAATATCCCTATAAAAAAGCGTTGAAACAAGGATGGGCGACATTTAAAAAGTTTCGTTTCAAAAAAACGCGTGGCGTCAAATATGTTAGAAAAATAAGTCGCAAAATTTCTTCTTCGTGGAAAGTTTTTTTAACGGTTATACCGCTGTTCTTATTTTTTTATTATGTTATAGGAAGCCGGTTATCCGAAGATATTGATATTGCAACCGAGTATAAAATCTCAGCCGAAAAAATGCCGTTAGCAGAAGCTCCGAACAGCATGGCTTTTTTAATTAAGCGCGAAATTGATGATAAAATGTGGACACCGAATCTGCCGATGATTTTTCCGGCTTATGTCTTGGATAATATGCCGAACTTTCAAACAGGTATTATCGGTGCAATCAGGGATACGGCAACCATAATGCGGCAAATGAGTTATTTAACCGATCAGCAGAAAAAGGATATTAAAGAAGCGACTAAACTGCTGAATTATGCGCCGAATATATGGCTGATGACGCGCAAAGATGCTTTAAAACTGGCACCATCTTCCAATTCGCAATATCGTCAGGCGGCAAAAAAATTGCAAGACTTTCGGCGTAACGGAGTTTTTTCGCCGACAAGCGGAGACCTGGAAAAAATACTTACAGGTATTGGTATAAAGCTGAAAAAGTTATCACAAAAGAACGAAGACTATTTGCAAGAACACGCGGCAGAGTGGATAGATACCCAAGCTGACGATTTATTTTATTATAACAAAGGATATGCTTTTGCTTTGTGGCAAACATTCCGTGCTCTCGGGGCCGATTATAAAGATTTAATTTTAGCCGCCGATGCTTATCCGGAATGGACCTATTTTATTGCTTCATTAAAACGGGCGGCTGGGTTAAGCCCTTATGTGATAAGAAACGGACGACTTGACGGGCAGTTGGCACCGAATCATTTAATGATACAGAACTATTACATTATGCGTGGCTTGGCATCTGCCGAAACAATTATTAATCAGCTTTTGAGAGAACAAAATGCACATCAAGATTGAAGATTTAACGCCGAAAAAAATAATAAATTTCTATCTGCCGAATGCGGTGATTGCGGATAATGAAACAGCGGTTTTATGCAGTCCGGCAAACGGCGACGGTTTTTTACAAAATATATTGCACATAGATGGTGTAACACGGTTATTATTGGCCGGAAACATGTTGTCAGTGCAGTATGAAAGCGACATCTCAGATGATGTTCGCGCTTTAACCTTAGCCGAAATTGATGATTATTTAACGCAAGGCGCAGAAGAAAAATTCGTTTCCAACGTAACGGATTCTGAAAAAGTTGAAGCCTTGGCCGATGCACTTATTCGGCCGACATTGAACAGAGATAAAGGTGATATAAATATATTGTCACTGCAAAACGGTATCTTGACATTGGAATTTTCCGGTCATTGCGCCGGCTGTCCTTATGCCCAAAACACTCTGCAAAATGTTATTGTCAAAACTATTCGCCGATATATGCCGCAAATAACAGAAGTCATATTAAAGGAATAATAAATGAATTTGTGCCGTTATATTTTGTTGTTTTTATTTGCCGTGATTACGCCGCTTCATGCAGAAATGACGGCGCAAAAAAAGAACGGCGCGATTTATGTGCAGGAAACAACGACTGAAGAATTAGAACATCTTTTTAATCAGCAAAAATTTTTTGAATTTGATCGTTTGCGCGGTAAATATCCGCGAATATTCGTTGCACACCTGCCGACTGACTGGGCCGATGTTCCGGAAAATAACGCCAAGCAAAAAATGTTTATCAAAATATTATTGCCGCTGGTGCTGAAAATTAATGAAGAAATAGCGGCAGAACGTGCAAAAATAGAACAAATTTATACTGCATTTGCCAAAGATAAAACAATAAGCGCGGAAGATAATGCATTTCTGGAAGAAACAGCAAAAAAATACGATGTCTTTACGCGAATGAAAGATGATTCGCGAATCCGAATTTTATTAAAACAGTTACTGACCAAGGTTGATGTCGTGCCTCCGTCTTTAATGATATCCACCGCGGCAATTTATACAGATTGGGGAATGTCGCGATTAGCATTGAAAGCGAATGCATTATATCGTGACGAAATATGGTATGAGGATAAAGGCTTGAAACCGCAAGATGATCCGAATGCGCAGTATCGCTATAAGGAATTTGACTCTCTGGAAGATTGTATCAGACAGCGTGCATTAAAACTGAATTCGCATATCAATTATGATTATTTTCGCGAATCCAGACGTGTGGCCCGCACTTTAAGAAAACCGCCTTACGGACCGCAACTGGCAGCCACAATGATTGATGACAGTAACTTAAAAAATGTTGCCGGTTTGATAGATTATACTTTCACATTTTTTCAGTTGGCAAATACCGATTATTTTTCACAATTAAAAGATGTGGAATAAAGGAGGCAATAAAATGTATTTCAGCCTAAGTAAAAAAATATTATACAGCTTGCTGGCATTTCTTGTTTTAACGGCATTGTTGTTTTTGGTAATTTTTATCAATTTGTATTCTCAAAAAATGAGCGATAACAAAAATCAAACGTATATGCGCAATGAATATGTGGTAAAGTTGCTGAACGACAACATTCGGCTACAAACAAAATTGGCTGAAATCGGACAACAGTATCCGGATACTCTGAAAGATTATAACATATATACAATATCCCGTGAACTCGGCTCTAAGCGGCGAGAATTAACAAACGAGCAAAAGCTGAATGATGAACTTATGAAAAATTACAACAGTAACAGCGAAGCAATCAAAACAGGCGCTCAGGTAATCGGCTACAGTTTGTTTATTATTATCTTATTGATATTACTGTTGCTTTTTCTTTTGGATTTTTGGGTTATTCGGCCGGCACAAAGAATTTCCGATGTCAGCAGTCAGGTATCTTCCGGAATTTATACAAGCCGCTTACCTGTTAATTCACAAAAATTATTCCGTGATGAATTTGATATATTGTATTCGGCATTCAATCAAATGTTGGATAACATAGAAAACAATATTGCCGAATCCTCTCGGCGCGAAAAATTTCTGCAACATCTGATAGACGGAATACCGGAAGGAATCCGTGTTATAGATCAGAATTATAATGTAATTATGACCAATCGGGCATTTAATCAGTCTCTCAATCTTTCCGAAGAAACATCAAACCAAAAATGCTATGCGGCATACGGATATGACGAATGCGACGGCTGTCCGGAAGGAAAATATAATTGTCCGATTAAATTTATGAAAAAAAATAAAGATGATGTTTTACACACAATTCATGAAATCGGCAAAACACCTTTTTATTTGAACGCGGCAAAAATGCCTATAAATGCCAATAATTTTTATGTTGTGGAAGTTTTGCACGATTTAAGTAATGATGTGCGCTATTCTCACCAACAAAAAGTATCTTCCTTAGCTTTTCTTTCAACTTCCATTGCGCACGAAATGAAAAATAATTTAGGCGCGATTCGCCTGATTTTGGAGGGTATGTTGGAAGATAATCCTAATTCCGCCGTTGATTTTGAAAGTCAGAAGAAATATCTTTTATTAATTCATAAACAATTGGTTGAGGCAGTTAAAACACCGGAAAGATTACTTCAACTGGCGCGTTATTCCGAAGAAGAAACAGGCGAAATCAATATCGCCGATGCCGTGCAGGATATGCTGCATATGATAGACTATGATGCCAAGCGGCGCGGAATTTTTGCGGATATGCAAATTGCCGATGATGCAAAAATTTTCGGAAATGATGCCGATTTTAAAATGATTATACTCAACTTATTGCAGAATTCCGTTAAAGCCATGCCAAACGGCGGAAGTTTGACGGTAACAAGCAGCGAAAATACTAAAAACATTATGATATCCGTAAAAGACACGGGAACCGGAATAGACTCTAAAAAGCTTAAACATATTTTTGAACCGTTCTATTCGGCAACGGGAAAAATTAAATGTTCCGGACTCGGGTTGGCTATTGTTAAAAGTTTGGTTGGCAAAATGCAAGGCGAAATCAAGGTTCTCAGTAAAGTCGGTGTCGGAACCGAGTTTATTATGAAGTTTCCGCGTATCAAGAAGAAAAAATCATAACGATTCATCTGTTATAAAATTATCAATACGATCTTCTTTAAGTCCATGCGGATCTTGATGGACAATAAGCTGTATCTGCGGATAAACTTCAATCACTTTGTGCTCGGCCAAATCAGTCAAAGCATGTGTTTCCGTCAAGGTTTTATTGCCGTCAAATTCCAGATGAATTTCAACAAACCATCTGGAGCCGGAAATACGGGAACGCAAATCATGGCAACCCAAAACACCCTCCACCGAACACATTAAGCGTATAATATTTTCTTTGATTTTTGCATCAAGTTCTTTATCCGTTATTTCCTGAAGTGCATCAAGGGCCAATTGCCAAGCGTTATATATCAGATATAAAGATATTGCTACGGCCGTCACAATATCAAACCATTCCCAATGTAAATATTTAACAATAAATAACGAAAAAATAACCGAGGAATTTGACAGGATATCAACAACATAATGTAAACTGTCGGCGGCTATAGCCTGAGATTTAGTTTTATTAATAACATAACGCTGAAACAAAACAAGTAATACCGTACAAAACAAGCAAAACAACATCACGCCGATACCAAAAGCCGTATCATTAACTTTTTGCGGATGAATAAAACGATAAATACCGTCATATAAAATAAAACCTGCCGAGCCGACAATAAATGCAGCCTGCAACAGTGCACTTACGGATTCGGATTTACCATACCCATAGCGGTGTTCTTCCGAAAGAGGTTTAGCGGCATAATGCACGGCAATAAAACTTATCAGCGAAGAAAAAACATCAGCAAGACTGTCGGTCATTGAAGATAAAACCGATAACGAACCGGTAAAAAATGCAGCAACCGCTTTAACAATAACAAGTAAAACAGCTGTGCCGACACTGGCAATTGTTGCCGTTTTTTTTAATCTATTTTCATCAATTTTTAAGGACATTAATAATTTTCTCCATCTTGTTTTTATCAACAACTACAGACTTATTGCTCAAATATTTTGCAAATAATTTAAGATATATATTACCATTATTTTTATCAAAATCATAAGAAATCAGACTTGCGTTGTCTGTGTTGTAGAATTGTAAATCAACGTAATTTCCACCCTCCACATACAATTTATAGGTAAAGAACGGCGATGATTTTTCTTTATCAACCACCTTGACAATCGGCGTATTTAAGAGCATTTTCATTAAATAAAGCAAGGATTCTTCCGTTTGCGGATCTTTATTCGGCGCGTAAATTCTGCCGAATTTCAAATCCCATAAATTTGAGTAAGTCCATTTGTGCCAATCTAAATCCATATCCACAAAATCGGCAACAATTTCCCAAACCTGAAATTGCGTCGGAAATCTGATATAAGCGGCTTTTGCACCTCTGCCAATGTCAATACCGATTTTTCCGAGCTCAAATTGTTCTATGATTTTCTCACCGTTTGCAAGCGTAACCTCAATTGCTTCAGAATTTTCCTCTTCAATCGGTGAAACGTTGAAGAAGGCTAAATTTTCCGCCTTATCCGATTTTTTTAAGAAAAATTTAGCTTGCGCCAATGTGGTCAAAAAACGGCGTATCCGTCCTTGCAATACCGGCAAATCCGGCATTTCTTTCAAAGTCCACAAACCGTCATCTTTTTCAAAGGTAAGCGTAGTTTGATGATTCTTCAGCGTAACTTGCGAAATATCATTAATATGTTCAATAACCTTCGGAAAAACCTTTTTATTTTCATAAGAATCTATCCCGTTGCCGTTTACAAAATATACGGACACCAACCCTGCAATCAAGATTAAAGCGCAACACAAGAACAAACCCAATAATTTCTTATCGGCTTTAAGAGGTTGATATATTTTCTTTTGTGTAATTACTTTGGCAACATACCCCATAAACAACAACAAACCGAAAATCAGCGGCAACAACCAAATATTTATAAACTTAATGCGTGTTGCAATGCGGTCAATATCTTTATATGCCTGATAACGAATATTGCTTAATTGTTGACGATAATCATCAAGACGTTGCCTTATTCCGGCAATTGCCGTTAATTCATCGGTTGAAAAATTTTCTCGCTCTTCAAAATCTTTTTTGTTCCATATCTCCTGCAGTGCTAATTTTGCTTCATCTATTTTATCAAATATATTTTGTTCTTGTTTTTTATAGTTAAAGGAATTAAGCCGCCGCAACGTATCAATACTTTCAAAATCACGCGAACGAAATCTCTTGCCGCGCAAACCTATCAACGTTGTATCATTTGTTAAGTAATCAAGCGCATTCATTAAAAAGTTTATGTTATCAAACCGGCTTCCTATATAGTCCTTTTCCAGAAGACTGACTTTATCAATCCAGAAATTATCATACAAAAAGTCGGAATCGCCGACAACAATTAAATCAAACGGATTGTCTTTTTCCATTCCTATGACTTCGGCTGCCAATATTTTCTGATGATTATCCGGTTCAAAATAGCTCAATATTTTTTGCGGATTAAGGCCGTCAATAACAACTTGCGCCGGCATCATTTCAGAAAGTTTGCTGGCGCGCATTAACGGATAAAACTTTATGTCCCCGCTTTTATACGAATGTTCTTCCGGCGCCACAACCGACGCCGAAGCCAGCATAATTTCATGTAAGCCGCGCGTTATCGGGTGTGCCGGATTTAAATCATCTTTTTTAATTTTAAACTGAATAACATCTTGCGAAAAAATAGGGTTCGTACTGTAATCGGTTGTTGCGTCTACGGTAATAGAATTTTTAAGGTCTGCCACAACATAATCTTTAAAGAAACGAATACCCCAAAATGTATCCAAAATACCTAAATCGGAAGCGTGCAACTTATCAACGGTAATGCTGCTGAGGCGGCTTGCCTCGTTTGCCGGATCCAATAAAACTAAGAACTTTCCTCCGGCGCGTGAATATTTTTTGATACCTGATATAATGTCTTCGGATAAATGTTGCGGATAAAACAACATCACAACATCCGGCTTGTAT
This sequence comes from Alphaproteobacteria bacterium, assembly GCA_017479785.1. Lineage (GTDB taxonomy): Bacteria > Pseudomonadota > Alphaproteobacteria > RF32 > CAG-239 > RUG410. The sequence continues at coordinate 7,988 of JAFVBT010000103.1, read as the reverse complement.
TTTTCAAAATCTTCGGCTGTTTTCAAAAACTCCGTTTTATATTTCTGCTGCAAAATACTCATAAATTCCCATGGTTGACCGAGCATATTGCTATCGGCCGAACTTTGCCCGAACAACGGAATATCCGTTATAATACCCAATGTCTTTTTCTGCTGATACAGATAATAGATTTTAGAAGTAATATCCTGTTCCAATAAACCGCGTTGTGTTTGCGCGAAAAACGGTATGGTTTCTTTGTTTTGTAAAGTGTCCTCTATAGTCATACCGAACAACGCGTTTTGATTCAAATCAATCAACGGAATCGGCTGAATGCCATCAGCTATGGCTATATCCTCTTCGTTGCTCAAAAATTTAGGATAATAAACTTTAAAATCAAACATTCCGTGTGAAACATCACGGTAATTTTTCAATAAAATCCTGATGGTATCAAACTGTTGGCGTATATCGGCATTTCGCTGTTCCAAAATCGGCGAAAAATATAATTTTGCCACTACGGGCTCCGGTAAATTTTGTAAAACTTTTAATGTGCCGTCATTTAAGGTAAATATTTTTTCCTCTGTGGCATCAAAGCGAACGGCGCGCGTTAAATTATTGGCCAAAATATTGATACCGAAAAAGGCAATGAGCAAACATACCCACGTTGCAAAAGAATACGCCTTGCCGGCAGACTGCAGCCAACCCGAAGTTCCCGCCGTTTTGATGTTAATAATCAAAATCGCCGTGTACAAAGAGAATATAATCAGCGACGTAAAGAAAATAACATCTCGTAATTCTACCAAGCCGTATGTCAATGTAGAAAAGTGCGAAACAAAACTAAAAGAAGCAATGACGTCAATTATGCTATCCGGCAAAAACAGGCGGCAAAAAGATAAGATATATTCAATACCGCTCCAAAAGAAAAACAGATTAGCTAAAACCGCCAACACCAAAGCAATAACCTGATTCTTGGTTAAGGCTGAAATTGCCTCCGAAACGGCAATCATGCTTCCCGCCAGAATAAAACTTGAGATATAACCGAGCAAAATGACTTGGTTATCAGGTGTGCCGAGAATGTTCACCGTTATCCAAAAAGGAAATGTCAGCAACAGCGCCATACCACAGAAAAACCAAGCAGCCAAAAATTTTCCGATAACAAGCGCGCTGACAGAAACCGGCATAGTGATAATTTGCACAATTGTTTTATGACGAAACTCTTCACTCCACAAGCGCATGGAAATAGCCGGTACAAAAAGAAGATAAAGCCATGGTTGGTATTCAAACATCGGCAATAAATCTGCCTGCCCGCGATTAAAAAAATCGCCGAAATAAATGGCAAAAGAACTGTTTAACAAAAGAAAACTGAGTAAAAAAACATAAGCAACCGGTGATACAAAATAACGCATCAGCTCGTATTTCGCGATATTGAAAATTTTTTTCATTTAAGCCTCCTGCTTTGTCAAAACACGGAAAGATTCCGAAAGGTTTTTACAACCGGTTTGTTTCAAAATTTGTTTTAAATCGCCGTCTGCCCTGATAACCCCTTTATCCAGCACAATAATGCGATTGCACACGGTCTCCGCCTCTTCCAACAAATGCGTTGAAATTATAATGGTTTTATTTTGCGACATCTCTTTAATCAAACGACGCATATAATCTTTTTGGTTCGGGTCCAAACCATCTGTCGGTTCGTCTAACAACAATATCGGCGGATTGTGTAAAATACTTTGGGCAAAGCCGACACGCCGCTGATAACCTTTAGATAAAGTTTCGTTTTTTTGCTTCAGTACTTCATTGATATTTGCCGTTTGAGCGGCTTTTTCCACGGCAGATTTCGGTAATCCGCGCAAAGAGGCCATATAATTTAAAAACATTTTGACGCTCATATCCGGATACAATGGAGCACCTTCAGATAAAAACCCGATATTTTCTTTGGCAAAAAGTGAAGCTTCGGCAATATCCTTACCCAAAACTTCTATATTTCCGGCAGTCGGTGAAATATAACCGGCAATCATATTAATCAGTGTTGATTTTCCGGCTCCGTTCGGTCCGAGTAAAGCAATCACATCCCCATCATATGCCGTAAAATTTACATTATTAACAGCGTGAATATCACCGAAACTTTTGCTTAAATTTCGCACCAAAAGAGTTGTTTTTCTATTTTTTTTCATATATTTCACCTCCGGTTATCGGCTCAATAACGCCGGTTGTTGTCGGAAAAGTAATCGGCAATCCGTAAATGCGCCGCACGGTATTAAATGCCGTTGATTGCGCGCCGATTGCCGTTAAAGAAGCATTTATATCCCAAGTAAAATGCACTTGTCTCGGCGCAAAATTTTGCTTTATGAAACGTACAAGTGACGGATTTTTCGTGCCTTCACCGGCAATGTATATATTTTGCGGAATCGCAGGCAGATAATCTAAAGCCGCCTGATATATTGCCTCGGCAATAAAATTTGTTGCGGTTGCCGCACCATCTTCCAAAGATAGTCCTTCCAAATGTTCTTTTTTATCACTGAAACAAAGTATATCCAAAGATTTCGGTGGCATTTTTTGCAAAAACTTATGATGCAACAAGGAATTTACAATTTGTTCATGTACTTTGCCGGTAATCGCCAGTTTGCCGTTATAATCTGTTTGCATATTTGCGTGTCTGAATGTCCAATCTTCAATCATTGCCAACCCCGGCGCACAATCAAAAGCCGTTATTTCTCCGGTTTCGCTCATATATATCAAACTTGATACGGCTTCCAAATCAATAAACAACAGCGGTTTTTCCAAAGGGTGCGCAAGCGCACTGAAAAGCGCCGGTGTTAAAGGCGAGGCCTGTCCGCCTGCCAACAAGTCCGCTTTATGAAAATGGGTGATGACATTACGGCATAGTAAATCGCTGACCATACGCCCGTCTTCAATTTGATAAGAACATTTATGCACAGGATCATTGAAAATCGTTAAGCCGTCGATGCCTATAAGATCCACAGGTTCATTCGCGATAAACTCACGAACAGAATCCGCGTAAAAACAGCTGACTTTCTCGCACACTTCCTGCACTTCGGTGCTGTTCTCCAAATCATCAAAAGTCCAATTTCGGCGGGAAATCAGAGTTCTTATATCCCCCTTCAAACTGTCCGGATAAGGAACAACGCATGTTTTGATGTATGCCTGAATATCTATACCATCGGTTCTGATTAATGCCAATTCAACGGAATTTAAACTCGCACCACCGTATAAACCGAGAGTATTTAAACTTTTTATCATCATCCGAATTAATCCTGTTGCAATAGCAAAATTGTATGATAATATGTGTTAAAATTTAGTATAAATAAGGAAAGGACAAAGAACTGACCATGACAAAGTTTAAATCGGAATTCTTGAATATAATGCAAGAACGCGGCTTTTACAATCAATGCACCAATATAGAAGGGTTTGATGATTATCTTTATGAATGTGAAAGTAAGGGCACGCCGGCTGTCGGTTATCTGGGTTCCGATCCGACGGGAGACAGTCTGCACGTCGGGCACATTGTGCCTTTAATGATGTTGCGTTGGTTCCAAAAATGCGGACATAAACCATTGACCTTGGTCGGCGGTGCAACGGCGCGCATAGGCGATCCTTCCGGCAAAGATAAACTGCGCCCTTTCTTAGATGAAGAAACATTGGCAAAAAATAACATCGGATTGAAAAAGTCTTTTTCCAAGTTTTTAAAGTTCGGTAACGGATCGACAGATGCCGTTATGGTTGATAACTGGGATTGGTTTAAGGATATCAATTATCTGGAGTTTTTGCGTGATATCGGAACTTGCTATTCCGTTAATCGCATGTTGACGATGGATAGTGTTAAAAGCCGGTTGGAGCGTGAACAGCCGATGTCTTTTTTGGAATTTAACTATATGTTGCTGCAAGGCTACGATTTCTGCGTTTTGCTGCAAAAATACGGATGTCGTGCACAAATAGCCGGTGCGGACCAATGGGGAAACATCACTTCAGGCACAGAACTCGGTCGTCGCCGTTATGATACGGAACTGTTCGGTTTCACCAGCCCGATTTTAACCGATTCCGCCGGCAAAAAAATGGGAAAATCCGAAGGCAATGCCGTTTGGATTAATGATGAAAAATTGCCGTCATACGACTACTATCAATATTTCCGCAACATCGGTGATGCTGAAGTCGGCAAGTGTTTGCGTATTTTTACCGATTTACCGATGGATGAAATTTATCGCTTGGAAAAATTGCAAGATAAAGAAATTAATGAAGCTAAGAAAATTTTGGCCTTTGAAGCAACTAAAATTTGCCGCGGTTTGGAGGAAGCACAATCGGCGCAGGAAACGGCTGTTAAAACCTTTGAACAGGGTGCTGCCGGCGGCGATTTACCGACCCTAAGTGCCGATTTAGATGCCGGCATCGGTGTTTTGGATGCATTTTTACAAATAGGGTTTGTTGCCAGCAAAGGAGAAGCGCGCCGCTTAATTAAGCAGGCAGGACTTAAAATCAATGATAAACCGGTAACCGATGAAAACTACGTTATTACCAAGGCAGATATTGTTGACGGTGCGGTTAAAATTGCTCAAGGCAAAAAGAAGTTCGGCTTGTTAAAAAATTCTTAATCTGAAAATACCGCTTATATGAGCGGTATTTTTTTGTTTTACTGAAAGAATCTTCTTGCATTTAAAAAATATTCGTGTTAATCATAGCCCGAATTAACCGCTTTTATGTATGAGCACATTGTGCATCCGTAGTAAAAGCACTGTATTAATACGCTTTACCTGTCAAAGCAAAGAGAAAAAAGAAAGGATAACAATATGAGACACGGTGACGGTCATAGAAAATTCAGTATGCCTAAGAGCCAAAGAAGAGCTTTGTTTTCAAATTTAACGAGCGCTTTGTTGGAACATGAGCAAATTACAATCACTTTAACTCGCGCGAAAGAATTAAGAACTTTTGCCGATAATATGATTACCTATGCTAAAAAAGGTGATTTGAACAGCCGCCGTCTGGCAGCCGCTTTTTTGCGCAACAATGAAGTTGTTTCCAAGCTTTTCTCTACTTTGGCCGAACGTTATAAAGAACGTAACGGCGGATATACCCGCGTTTTGAAGGCCGGTTTCCGCTATGGCGATTGCGCACCGATGGCAATCATTGAATTGGTTGATCGTGATGTAAATGCAAAAGGTGCTAAAGATTTGGCTCGCGTAGCTGCCGAAAAGGCTGCTGCTGCCGAAGCCGCAAAAGCAGAAGAAGCTGAAACAAAATAATTTCAGATTGAAGAAACAAAAAAAATCTCGGTTAAATTAACCGAGATTTTTTTGTTTTATAAGAAAATATAGCAAACAAACAGTGCTACCGCCAGGGACTCCAGCATTATGCTTGTACTGAGGAGCCAACGTGCATTTGTGTACTGTATCGGATACTTAAAACGCATGAGCTTGAACTCGCGCCATCCGACATAACACATCGAAATCATACTCAGATGATATATCACATGCGCCCAGATAAAGCGTACATGAATACCCGAGGGGAAGAGCATAATAAACAAAGCAACCAGAGCCACCCACTTGGTGACCTCTATAAATTTGATCGGCCCTTTGTCTTCATAGTATTTGCTACTTAGTGTTCCGACGAACATAATAAGGGAGGCAAAAGCAAGAACCTCCATAAAGATAACAAAAAATTCGAACATAATAGGAAGAAATTAAAAATTAAACATTTTTTGCATGATAACTTTTTTTATCTAATTTGTCAATAAATTTTTACTTGCAATTCGATGCGGAAGATTTAATATAACTTTGTCGGCAAGAGATTGTCGGCGGAGTATCCTAACTCCTTAAGAGATAATAACTCCTCAATAACGGGGAGCTGATGAATATATTGAATAAATCAGACTGTTCTCTTACAGTTAGGAACTCCCCGACCGAAATTTCGGTCGGTTTTTGTTTTAATTCTAACAAAAAGAGGAGTTCTGAACAATGTCAAATACTATAATTGATAAAAAAGCCGTCAAAGAAATCGGGGCTGAATTTTTCAAATTGCGCCGTGAAAAAAGTTTGTTCATTTATCAGGTTGCCAAGAAAACGGCCATGCCGGAAAAAATCATAGAGGGCATAGAATTGGGGCGATATATCAAATACGGAAAAATACGCAGACTTGCGAAATTTTACGATAAAAAAATATACATAACATTGGAATAAAAGAAAAGGCACTGATATAAAAATCGGTGCCTTTTTCAGCACATCAGTTTTTCTAGCGGCGGTTGCCCATAATGTTCATCAGAGATATAAACAGATTTATGAAATCCAAATATAAGCTGAGCGCACCTGAAACAGCTGCTTTTTTGGCAAATTCATCATTCATCCCGGCACGATAATACATATTTTTGATATTTTGTACATCATAGGCCGTTAAGCCGGTAAAAACTACCACTGCAATGTAGGATAGCGCATAAAACATTCCCGTACTGTGCAGAAAGATATTCACGATTGAAGCAATAATCAGTCCCCATAAGCCCATACGCAGAAAACTGCCCATAGACGTTAAATCTTTTTTGGTGGTATAGCCGATTAAGCTCATGGTGCCGAAAGTAGCCGCCGTAATCAAAAAGATGCGAGCAATGCTGTCATAAGTATATACCATCAGCATATTTGACAGAGACATTCCCATAACGGCCGAAAATGCCCAAAACATTGCTTGCGTGGCGAAAACACTGCCGCGAGCAATAACCGCCTGAAAAGCAAAAATCATAATCAGCGGGGCAAACACGATTAAATAACCGAGGCCTGACAACGATATGGTTTGCTGTGCCGGATTTATATTATACATCATCGCAATTAACGGGGTATTTGCTACCAAATAAGCCGCCAAAGCGGTAATACACAAACCGAGTCCCATATAATTAAACACCTTAATCATATATTGGCGCAAACCCTCATCAACCGATTCAACGGCGGCGGATTGCGGAATTTCCTTTACTTCAAACATTAAAACCTCCTTATTTTTTGTTCATAAATAAAATATAAGGCGTTTGTTCTTAAAAATCAATAAATATTCGGTTGAAAACGAAAATGCTTGGTTTTTTTGTAAAATGTGCTATACCCGATAAAGCGGAGGGATATGATGTACAGTGAACGTTTTCAGCAATTTATAGAAATGTGGCAAAAGGACTTTGCCATTGAGCGCAGTATGAATGAAAAAGTATGTGTTGACCGTGACGGCAACCCGATTCCGTGGTATACCTATCCGGCAATAGAATATTTATCGCAATTTGATTACAGCTCCAAAAAAATTTTTGAATTCGGCACCGGTTATTCATCCATGTATTGGGCAAACCGCGCTCAAAAGGTTATCAGTGTTGAAGATAAGCCGGAGTGGTTTGAAAAATTCAAAAAAGAATTCAGCGCACCAAACTGGGAAATGCGTTATTGCGATGAAAAGCAAGGTTATGAAGATGTAATTTTTGCCGACAATGAAAAATACGATGTAATTATTGTTGATGGCAAACGTCGTGCCGAGTGTGCCGCGAACGCGGTTAAAGTGCTCGCTGCCGGCGGTATGGTAATTTTGGATGACAGTGACAGGATTAATACAAGCTTGGAATATTTTAATGCCGTTAAAGCGCTCAAAGAAGCAAATTTACTGCAGGTTGATTTTTACGGATTCTGCCCGATGAATAACTACACCAAAACAACTTCCGTTTTCTTTTCCAGAGATTTTAATTTTGCTTCAAAGTATGAGGTTCAACCGATAAACGGTTTGGGAAATATCTGGTCAATGAGCCGAAAAGAACGCAAACAATTTTTTCACGCACAAGATTATCCGCTGAAAGAGGAAGAATAAAAAAATTAATCTGTTTCACAATGTGAAAAACAAACATAAATTATAAAAAAGGAACCCGCCGGCCTAGCCGGCGGTTCTTCTTATACGCCTATAAGGCTCACTTTACCAGCACACGCCTAAAGGGCGTACTACAATCTGACCGGGCGACTATTACTTGCTACCCGTAAACGGGTCTATATCTAATG
>JAFVBT010000102.1 GCA_017479785.1 Alphaproteobacteria bacterium | reverse complement strand
TCTGAAGATAGCGTATCTTCACCTGAAACCAAAAACAACCTGCTGTCTGATGAAACTCCGCAAAATACCGGTGCAGGTGAGGAAAAAATGCAGAAAAAAGAACCTTTATTGAAAGCCATAACCGGAGACAGTGCAGAAAAAGTCAGCGGAACCATAAAAAAATCTTATGAGGATAAAGTGCAAGCTCCGACTAAATCTTCCGGCGGTTTGCTTAAACCTGTTGATGGTGAGGTGCAAAAAGTAACCGGAACAATAACTGTGAAATAATTTATAAGTACTATTGTTTATTTTATAACAAATGTATATACTATAGTCATAATAATAATTATGGAGATTTGAAATGAATAAAAAACCGGAAGTTTGTATTTTACCGGTTGCCGGATTGTCAACACGCAATTTACCGACAACCAAAGTTTTGCATAAAGGCTTTATGACATTGGATAACAAGCCGGTTATTCAATATGCCGTGGATAGTTGTGCCGAATCAGGCATTAAAGAAATTGTCTTTATCTACAGCGATGATGCCTGTAAGCATATGTTTGAAAAATATTATTCTCCCCTACCTTCGTTGGAAAAAAATTTGGCTGAAAAAAACAAGTTGGATTTACTTAAAGTTCTTCAGGATATCATTCCGGAAGGCATGAAATTTTCTTTTGCTTGTCAGAATGAACCTAAAGGAAACGGCCATGCTATCTTAATGGCAAAAGATATTGTCGGTGACCGCGACTTTGCCGTGATGTGGGTTGATGATGTGTATATCAATTTTAACGGCGCGGGCGTTCTGAAACAGCTTTGCGATGTTTATGCGCAAACGGGCGGCATTGTGGAAAATATCATGGAGTGTCCGCGTGAAGAGATGGTGCGTTACGGCGCATTGGTTGGAGCAGAACGCCAAGGTAATGTTGTACGTGCGACAGGACTGGTTGAAAAACCGAAACTGGAAGAAGTTCCTTCCAATTACGCATCAATGGGACCATATATTATACCGAATGAAGTTATGAACCTGTTACCACTGGTTACCAAAGGTTCCAACGGCGAAATCAACTTAACCGACGGCTTAAATTTAGCGGCGCAAAGAGGTATGCCGATTTACGGTGTTCTTACCGAAAGCAAACGCTTTGATTGCGGCACAAATGCCGATTTACAAAAAGCCAATATTGAACTGAGCCTTATTAACAGCAAAAAGTTGCGTGATTTCACGCGACAAGTTCTGGCCGAGTTGAAAGATTAGGAAAATGGCAAAAAAATCCGCCCGAAGCCATTGCCTCGGGCGGATTTTTATTAAAAACTTATGATTCAATCAAGACCGCTGAAATAATCAAAATACAAAGATAAACTCGGTAATGATGACAAGTATAAAAACAGTATAATCACACTTTAAGCGCATCATTTGTTTCAATTGGCAAATCATGCCATGGATGTAAATAAAAATCTTACTAAAGCAATACCCCGAAAATTCAACGGTTCAGACATATAAAATCATGCCAATCTTGTTCCCGTAATAAAACTATACCCACGAAGCAGTTCTTCAACACTCATGGCGCGCTTACCTTGTCGCTGAATTTCGGTAATTTGCAAACTGCCGTCATTCGCCGCAATAATCAACTTATTGTTGCTGCATAAAATTTCACCGGCAGCACCTTTATTTTCTGTTTTTATTGCCGCCAAAATTTTAAACCGCTCACCGCCATACTCAAAAAACATCCCCGGATACGGACTGAATGCACGGATTTTATTGTATAAATCAACAACCGGCATCGTAAAATCAATTTTGCATTCGTTCTTATCAATTTTCGGCGCATAACAGCTCAAAGAATCATCTTGAGCTTGCGGCGGATATTTTTGCACATCGGCAAGAACATCGGCTATCAATTCTGCCCCAAGTTCCGCCATTGCATCATGCAACTCTCCGCCTGTCATGGTCTCGGATATATTTATCACACCTTTATGCAACATGTCTCCGGTATCCAAGCCTTCGGCAACCTGCATAATTGTTACCCCACCCTGTTTATCTCCGGCCTCAATACAGCGTTGAATCGGTGCTGCTCCGCGCCAGCGCGGCAATAATGAGGCATGTATATTCAAACATCCTAACGGATAAGCTTGCAAAACAGGCAACGGCAAAATCAAGCCATAAGCGGCAACCACCGCAACATCGGCCTTAAGTGCTGCAAATTTTTGCTGCTCTTCCAAACTGCGCAAGGTCTTTGGCGTACGCACTTCTATGCCGCTTTGCTCGGCAACCAGATGCACCGGCGTTTTGCTGAGTTTATTGCCGCGACCGGCAACCTTCGGTTCACGCGTATAAACGCAAACAACCTCGTGTTCTTTAATCAGGCGTTTGAGCGCCGGCACGGCAAAGTCCGGCGTTCCCATAAATACAACCTTCATTATTCGCCGAGTCCCGCACGTTGATAATTTACTTCAACTTTATAGCCCTTCGCAAAATCCTGCAACAGTGCATTTTCCATTTCGCGAACCGTTTCGGCATACAATGCTTGTTTGATAAACTGCTTATCATCTGCGGACAATGATGCCGAATCGTCATAAACATTCGTTGTAACGGCCACAATATAATCATCTCCCGTTTTAATGATTTGCGGCTCATCTTTGGCAGCGGCAAACAACTCCCGCATCTCTTCATAATTCAAAACATCAAATGTCTCATTGCGTGTAACCGGCATTGTACTTTTTACCGGCAAAGAATAACGACGAGCAACTGTATTGATATCGTCACCGGCTTCCAAATCATGTTGAATATTATCCAATGTTTCCTGAACAACGGCGGCACGCTCATTTTCAAGCCAAAATTCTTTTAACTTGGAAGTTGCTTTTTCGCGTGGCAACATATGTGTTTCATTAATTTTATCAACCTGTACGACAACAATGCCGTCATCGGTTTCAACCGCCTGACCGGTCTCACCTTCATTGTATGAAAAAACCACATCAAGAACATCTTTATTTTTCAAGGCGTTCACCAAGTCGGCATCGGCAACCAAAAACGTCCCGTCTTCAGCCAACGCTTGAACCTGACGCAATTTAACCCCGTATTTTTCGGCAACTGCAGATAATTCAGCACCGGCACCGAGTTCATCTTCAATTGCTGTCATAATTTCATAACCGTCATCATAAATTTTATCTTGTTTTAATTCGGCAATAATTTTAGCTTCTGCTTCCGCCTTCGGCATAACAACGGCATCTTTGGTGCCGATAACTTTGAGAATCTGCCAACTGTCGGCAATATTTTGCGGCGCAGATGCCTCATTAAGCGGCAAAGCAAATATCACTTCTGACAGTTCTTCGGTTAAGTTATCTTTCCCGACAAAGCCCAGTGCCGTGTCTTCTTCACTCTGACCGTATTCTTTGGCTGTTTGTATAAAATCGGCACCGGCAATCAATTTTGCATAAGCTTCATCGGCTTTTTCCTTTGTTTCAAATACCATTTGTAAAACATCGCGTTGTTCAGGTTGTTCAAATTCATCTTTATGTTCTTTATAATAGGTCTGAATTTCTTCCGGAGAAACTTCTATACTGTTGAGTAAAACGCTTTCCGGCAAATACAAAACAGTGACATTGCGTGTTTCCGGCACCATAAATTCATCTTTCAAATCATCATAATACTGATCCAACTCTTCTTCGCTCGGTTCACGCGTAATCGGCGCGGCGGCATTTTCTATCTTAATATATTTAAATGTGCGACGCTGTCCCAAAACTTTTGCCATCATTTGCTGTGCAATTTCCGGCACATTGGCGAAAGAAACCTGAGAATCCAAAATAACACGACGTGCCACATTCAACTTTACTTTTTGCACATATTCTCTTTCGGTTTGACCGGTCTGATGCAAATACGTGTTAAACATTTCGCGATTAAATTGATTATTTACCGTAAATTGCGGTGTTACAAAAATAATCTGACGGATAAGATTTTCGGTAAAATCAACATTATACTTTTGCATTGTATTTTGCAAAATCATATCATCTATTTCCGCTTTCAAAACCGCATTGGCAATTTGAGTCCTTTGTTCACTGTTTTCTTCCAAATCAACTCCGCTCAAATTTTTAAACTCCAGTAATTTTCTTTGCAAACGATAGCTGTATTCGCTTTGCGACAATTCCAAATCATCAACTTTGGCAACTGCTTTATTACTGTTAGCCGCACTGATATATCCTGATACACCGAATAAAGACATAAAGCTCAATGCCGTCACGGTTAAAACAATTTTTGTAAACATACTGTTATGCAATTTGGCAAATTTATTAATCATTTCCGTTTCCTAAAATTTTAAGTTAGTTTCGGTCATTATAAAAATTTATATAATTATTGCAATTCTTAATTTGAATTATGCAACGCAATAAAACAGTGGCAAAACACGTTTTTTTTACTGGAAAGTTATTTTTTAGTGTGTTACAAGTATGCCAGTTTGTGTTTACAAGAGAGGTTTAATAAAATGGCTAGAAAGAAATTAATTGCCGGCAACTGGAAAATGAACTGTCTGACGGCAGAAGGCGTTGCATTGGCAAAATCCGTTGCCGCTAAGGTAAAAGAAAATAAATTTAATTGCGACTTGTTGATTTGTCCGCCGTTTACAATATTGGCTGCGGTTAAAAAGTGTTTGCGCGGCACAAAAATTGCCTTGGGTGCACAAGATGTTCACTTTGCGGAAAAAGGCGCACATACAGGAGATATCAGTCCGTTAATGTTAACGGATTTGGGTTGCGGATACACTATTATCGGACACTCCGAAAGACGTGTTGACCATTTTGAAACCAATGAGTTAATATGTAAAAAAGCTGTTGCCGCACATGAAGCCGGTTTGGCAACGGTTATTTGTATCGGTGAAACAGGTGCGGAACGCGATGCGGGCAAAACAATCAAAGTTTGCCAAGATGAAATAAACGGCTCTGTTCCGGATGATGCTACCGCCAAAAACACGGTTATTGCTTATGAACCTATTTGGGCCATCGGCACGGGTAAAACGCCGACAGCTGCCGATGTTCAGGAAGTTCATGCAGCCATTCGTAAAGCATTGGCTAAAAAGTTGGGGCGCGCCACGGCTAATAAGATGAAAATATTATACGGCGGTTCGGTTAAACCGAATAATGCGGCGGAATTGCTTTCGCTTCCGGATGTTGACGGTGCTTTAATCGGCGGTGCCAGTCTGAAGGCGGATGATTTTATTGCTATTGCACAAAATTCTTGTAAATAAGAATAAATAAGAAAGGATAATTTAATGGGTTCTGTATTGTTGGTTTTACAATTAATTGTTGCCATTTTTTTGGTAGCTGTAATTTTAATGCAACGTTCTAACGGCGGGGCACTCAGCGGATTGGGTGGCGACAGCGGTATAGGCGGGTTAATCAGTGCACGTGGCAAAGGCAATATTTTAACGCGCATTACCGCCGTTCTGGCTACTCTGTTTTTTGCCTTAAGTATGGCAATTTCAATTTACTTCAGTCGTGTAGAAATAAAATCGTCATCTATTGTTGACGGTGCTGCAAATTCTGCCGCACCGGTTGCCGAAGATACTCTCCCTGTTAGAGAAGAAAACATACCGGAAAATGCAGAAATTCCGGCAGAACAACCGGCAGAACCGGTTGAACCTCAAGTTCCGGTTGCGGAGTAAACATTGACAATAAAACGAGGACATAAAGGCACTTTTGAATAAGTGCCTTTGTCTCTTTACTATATAAATTCTAAGGAAACTAAATATGGCTGAATATGTATTAAATCCGAAATCCCGCTTTATTTTTATTACCGGAGGTGTTGTCTCATCTTTGGGTAAAGGTTTGGCTTCCGCTTCACTGGCCGCCATCTTACAGGCACGCGGCTATAAAGTCAGATTGCGTAAATTGGACCCGTATCTGAACGTTGATCCGGGCACCATGAATCCTTGCCAACATGGTGAAGTTTTTGTAACAGATGACGGCACGGAAGCCGACTTGGATTTGGGACACTATGAGCGTTTTTCCGGTGTTCCGGCAAAAAGAACGGACAGCGTTACCACCGGAAAAATTTATCAACGTGTTATAGAAAAAGAACGTCATGGTTTTTATCTCGGCTCAACCATTCAGGTTATTCCACACGTCACCAATGAAATTAAAGAATTTATACTGTCAGATATTACCGATGAAGACTTTGTCTTGTGTGAAATCGGCGGCACAGTCGGCGATATTGAAGGTCAGCCTTATCTGGAAACAATTCGCCAAGTAGCTTACGAGCTGGGCAGAGGTCGTACAATGTTTATTCATGTTACGTTGTTACCGTATATTCCGACTGCCGGTGAATTAAAAACCAAACCGACACAGCATTCGGTTAAAAAATTACAGGAATACGGTATTCAACCGGATATGATTCTTTGCCGCACCCAAATTCCGATTCCGGAAAACGAAAAACGTAAGTTGGCTTTATTCTGCAACATTAAAGAAGAAAACGTTATTACGGCAATGGATGCCGCCAGCATTTATCAGGTTCCGCTTGCCTATTCCGCGGAAGGGATGGACAGACAAGTTTGCAAACACTTCAATTTGCCTTATGACAAACCGACGGATTTATCAAAGTGGGAACATATTGTCAATATATTAAAATCACCGGAAGGCGAAGTTCGTATTGCCGTTGTCGGCAAGTATATGATGTTGCTTGAGGCCTATAAGTCTTTGCACGAAGCACTGATTCACGGCGGTATTGCCAATAAATATAAAGTCAAAATAAAATGGATAGATTCCGAACAACTGGAAAAAGAAGATGCCGACAGCATTTTAAACGACGTCAGTGCAATTTTGGTACCGGGCGGTTTCGGCCAGCGCGGTACATTAGGTATGATTAATGCCATTAAATATGCACGCGAGCACAAAATTCCGTTTTTGGGAATTTGTTTCGGTATGCAAATGGCGGTTATTGAAACCATGCGCAATATTTGCGGCATCAAGAATGCCGGCACAACCGAATTGGATGAGAATTGCGAGCCTGTTATCGGCTTGATGACCGAATGGGATAAAGACGGGACCAAACAAATCCGCCACAAAGACGGGGATTTGGGCGGGACAATGCGTCTCGGTGCTTATTCCTGCGTTTTAAAACCGGGTTCTAAGGTAGCACAAATATACGGTACGGATAAAATATCCGAACGACATCGCCATCGCTATGAAGTTAATATAAAATATAAAGACATGTTAAATAAGGCCGGAATGGTCGTCACCGGATTATCACCGGACGGACAGTTACCGGAAATTGTGGAACATCCGGATCATCCGTGGTTCATCGGTGTTCAATTCCATCCGGAATTAAAATCGCGTCCGTTTGAACCGCACCCGTTATTCGTGTCTTTTGTTAAAGCCGCGATAGATAATTCACGTTTAGTTTAATATAGGGAGAGAGATATGAAAATTGCCATTATCGGAACAGGATATGTCGGATTACCGAGCGGTGTCGGTTTTGCCGAACTGGGAAACGATGTATGCTGTATTGATAACAACATCAGTAAAATTGATTTATTAAACAAAGGTGTTTTAACCTTATATGAAGACGGTCTGGAAGAAATGTTCAAGTGTAATGTACAAGCAGGACGTTTACGTTTCACTACCTCCATGAAAGAAGGTGTCCCAACAGCAGATCTGGTTATTATTGCTGTCGGCACTCCGCCACATCCGGTAACCAAAGAAGCAGATTTGCAATATATTGAAGCGGCGGCGAGTGAGTTGGCATCTTATTTAACGGGATACACGGTTGTGGCGACAAAATCTACAGTACCGGTCGGAACAGGTGATAAGATAGAAGAAATTATCCGCAAAATTAATCCTAAGGCAGATGTTGATGTTATATCACTGCCGGAATTTTTGCGCGAAGGCTTTGCCATTCATGATTTTTTTGCACCGGACAGAATTGTAGTCGGTACAAATTCCGTGCGTGCTCGTGCCATAATTAAAGAACTGTATGCTCCGTTTAAGAACAGCAAAATGTTGTTTGTTAATCGCAAATCAAGCGAAACAATCAAATATGCTTCCAACGCATTTTTAGCCGTTAAATTAAATTATATCAACGAAATGGCGAATTTTTGCGAAAAAACCGGCGCGGATATTGACGAAGTTGCGGAAGGTATGGGATTAGACAGCCGAATCGGTAACAAGTTTTTAAAAGCAGGTCCGGGTTTCGGCGGCAGTTGTTTTCCGAAAGATACGCATGCAATGTCATTTAT
>JAFVBT010000101.1 GCA_017479785.1 Alphaproteobacteria bacterium | reverse complement strand
TTGACAATCATCCAGATATTTGTTCAATTTTCCGGTTTGCCACGGAATATCAATACATCCGGCAGAACCTTTAGTTAAACCGCCATGAATTGAAAATCCGGAACGACCATAGGTATTGGTATTATCGTCCGGACGTAACCAAACACGACTAGTACCCCAAGATATTGGATTTCCACTCCAGCCGCTTTTCTGATTTATATTAAATCCTAATTTTTCGCCTAGTTTTAAAGCAATATTTTTGGGAGTCAAGCTCTGCCTCTGGTCTTGGTCTGCATAGTAAGTGCCTTCCGGAATAGGTCCTTTGTTAGGAACATCTTGGTGTATTCTACTCTGATAATCATCTCCACCAGATTGGCCATTCAAGTTATCTTGTAATTGACCATTCTGTAACCTGGTACCATCGTCCTGCCCATATTTATACAAATCAACATCTTGACCATTGAATTCTACATAGCAATTCGGGTCATTGTTTTTTACTGATGGTGTCTGCGTTATCAGCACGGGTGTTGTGTTCATTGCCGGATGAGCAGTGATTGCCGAACTGATGTTTGAGCTTCCAAACCCATAATTATTACCGGTATCACCCCAAAAGTTTGTTGTATACTGAGGATAATTGTCCGTTATCCCCTGTTGATTATACATCTGCATCATTTGGCTTTCGCGATTGTCACGTGCCGTTTGATACTCTATCTCATCTCGCAAACTAAAATTTCTATGGTCTACCCCATAGCTGTCTATGCCGTTGTCACCAACTTGGTACCCAAACGGCGATTTATATTTTTCATACATTGTATGTTCCCTTTCATTTTGAATATAATTAATTTAAACATTTATAACCTCACTCAAATAAGTTAATTCTTTTTATTAATATGAGTGTGATTGTTTCGCCTCTGATAAATGCATCATTTTTTATTATAATTTCACGCGAATGAATACACACTCATATTAACAATTCCATCGAATCATAAAATCGTTCCGGTGTCAATATTTAAAATAAGAAATAAACAATATATAAATATATTCAAATGAAAAATCTTATTAAATACGCAAATAAAGAAAACTCCGCCGAAGCGGAGTTCCTTATTGACAGTTAAAGCAAACTACCATACATAGCGGACATTTCCGCCAACGCCCCAAGCTTTGTAGTTTGAACCGAATGTATAGTTACCGAATGCGCCGACCGAGAAGTTCTCAATCAATTCGGCATCCGCACCAATCTCAATGCGTCCTAAAGTTTCATTTTTAAGAGCATCGTCATATTCTTCGTCATTAATGGTAACTTTACCGCCGCTTTCAATTGTTTGGATAACAGATGGTTTAATATAACCCGTTGTCGGCAATTGATTTTCGTTGTTGAATTGATATTCAAACTTCAATGCAGCTTCCAATTCAAAGTCATTAATTGTGCTAAATTCGGCTTTTTTGCCTTTGTTATCCGTTAAGTCATCAAACTTGATGTAATCATACGTTGCGCGCAAGGATGGTGTCAAAACCGAACGATTTGACGTTCTGATATCGTACCCCAACTCAGCCTGTGCACCTACGTTAACACCGTCTGTAGAACCTTTAACGCCCGTTTTCTTTGTTTTCATATCTACATCTTGCTTACCTAAATAACCGGCACCCAAGAAATAGAAATCACCAAAGTATTTACGGAAATACAATCCGGCAAGATAACTCTTTATTTCAAGTTCGCTGCCGCCCTTCGGTGCATAAAACTTCTTGCCGACCTTACCGCCGTCATTTTCATACTTACCGTCACGATAAGAACCGAATACACCGATTAATGCGCTGTTCGTCGGTTGATAATCCAAACCGAATTCAATGCCTTTTAATGTAAAGTCTGTTTCCAGCGGTTTATCAAATGTTCCTTTACGATATGTCGGTCTTGCCCACAATCTGTATTTTGCCGGAGATGCTTCCTGACGGCAGAATCTGTTGTTGCAATTATCGGCATAGCATCTGCACATTCCGCGATTTGTTGTGCGTGTGATATCAAACACAATGCCTCGGGTTTGTTCAACGGCAGAACGCGGCAAATCTATATATGCCAAGTCTTCCGGTTCTAAATAATCTGGTTCAGGTGGTACAGGCTCATCATATCTGTACAGATACCAATCATAGACATCATCATTTTCCTCGTAACCGATTTTGATTTCATAATCGCTATTTTCTGCATTAACACTGAAACCATATTCAGACAGATTTTGTTCAACTTGTGTTTGAGCAAAATAAATTCTCTCGTCAACTTCTAATTGAACTTCATTTATATCTTCGTTTTCCATATCTACAAACGTGATCTTTGTCGGTGTTTCCGTTGTATTATAAATACGATGATCAATTGTCACAACATCGGCCTGAAGATTGTCGTTGTCCAAGTTAATTACAATTTCGTTACCTTCAAGACTTTGTAATGTATCAATATGAACATTGGTTAAAACACCATCGGCCGCACTGATAACACCGGAGTTAACGGCAGCCTGCGCAATACGGATATCCGTATCATCGGCTGATGCGTAATACTCTACCCTACCGGCATTGTAAACAGTGTTGGCCAAATAGAAATCTGTGTCGTCTGTTACCGTGTCCGTATATCTGAGAACGGAATCAGACGCAAGATCAAAGTTGTTGTTTGTCAGCGTATCATCAGATGTAAGATAAATATGTGAACCTTCTGCCATATTGACAACGTTGTTTGTCATAACCATTTCCGGTTCTTCATCAATATATCCGGTTGAGCCCAAATTCAGCTGTGTATTGGAAATATTATATTGACCGGTGCCGGCAAACGTTGAGTTCAAAACAACTTGTGTGGCTGCCGGATCAATTGTTGACATTTCCATGCCGTCAATTTCCAATGTCTGAGGAGCCGCGGAATCACCCGTAATTGTCACTGTTCCCAAGTTATATACATCGTCACTTGTGGTATTAAATACCAATTTTGCCGTATCAGACAATGTTACATCAACACTGGAATCCTCATCATTGTAAATAGCGCCGCCTTCGCCCTCAGACGATACATTGCCGTCAAACAAAATTGTGGCATCACCACTGATATCTGCTTCAACATTACCATCGTTGCCATTATATATTGCGCCGCCTTTTCCGGCACTATTGTTGGAAAATTCCAAACTACCGCTACCGTTATCATTTCCAATGACGAACTCGGCACCGTTGTTATAAACAACACCTCCGAACTCAGAAGCTGTATTATCACTGAAGTCAGCAACACCATTCTTAAAGCCTAATCCGAAAACGCTTTCGCTGTTGTGGACAGCCCCGCCGGAACCGTTTGTGGCTTTGTTGGCACTGAAGGTTGCTCCTGCACTACCTTCCAATGAGATATCTACAACAGAATTTACATTATTGTAAATTGCACCACCTTCTTTTGCCGTATTTTCGGTAAATTGCAAAGCTCCATTGCCGGAACCATCAACATTAAACGTTCCTTCATTATATACGGCGCCACCGTTTTCCGTCGCAGTGTTTTCACTGAAAGCAACCACACCATTCTCAAAGCCTAATCCGAAATTATTGCTTTTGTTATAAACAGCACCGCCGGAACCGTTTATGGCTTCGTTGGCACTGAAGGTTGCTCCTGCATTACCTTCCAATGAGATATCTACAACAGAATTTACATTATTGTAAATTGCACCGCCTTCTTTTGCTGTGTTTTCGGTAAATTGCAAAGATCCATTGCCGGAACCTTCAACATTAAACGTTCCTTCATTATATAAGGCACCACCGTTTTCTGTAGCAATATTTTCGTTATAATTAACAGTTCCATTACTCATATCCGTTACAACAGTACTTCCGACACTGTTATAAATTGCACCGCCGGTAGCGGCTTGGTTATTTTCTATAGATATTTCGGAACCATTAGAAGCAACAATTTCTGCTTTTCCTTCATTATATAATGCACCGCCGGCATCTGTTGCAATAGTGCCTTTAATTTCAATATTACCGCCGTTACCGTCAATCAGAAAATATGCCGTATCAACAGCTGTCGGTGAATATATTCCGTTTGCCGCATTATAAATAGCACCACCTCTTGAAACAACACCTACATTTCCATTGCCATCTTTATTGTTATTGTTAACAGACACCTTCCGACCGGCAGAGCTTGAAATGGCAAGCTGGCCATTTATACCGTTGTAAACAGCACCGCCGTAATAATATCTTGTTGCATCGGTTGTGGCTGTAGATACTTTAATTGAGTTATTGCTGATATCAACATCGGCACTTTCCGCCTTAATTGCAAGACGAGAAACACTGCCGATACTATCGTTATTATTGTAGATAGCACCACCAAAAGCCGTAATATTGCCGCCTTTTGATTCATTTACATTAATATAGTTTTCGGTAAAATTCGTATCTGTTACAGTTGTTAAAGCAGAAGCATTATTGTTGTATAACGCACCGCCATAACCCAAGTTGAAAGAATCTACATGATTTTCACTGAATGTGCTATCATGTATATTCAATGCCAGATTGCCATCGCTCATTTGGCTTGCGACTGCGCCGCCGGCGGCAATACTTGTGTTTGTTGCACTGTCAGTCATTCCGGCATAGTTACCGGAAAATGCCGAACCATAAATTTCCATATTACCGCTGTTATATGCGGCACCACCCATTGCCGTGTCCGTTGCTGCGGCATGGTTCGTTGAAAATTCTCTCTCACCGCCATCATTTAACATTATGTAATCACCGGCGTTATATACGGCACCGCCCAGAGCGTGACCGCCGACATATGGACCATCATCTTCTTCAACCACATGATCTTGTGCCTCATAAGATACAACAAAGTTATTGGCATACACTGCACCATTTTCAACAGTGAATGTCGGCGTAACCGTTATTCCGAGATCGGTATATGGAGCACCATTATACACTGCACCACCTTCAGCGTACTTGCCTTGGGCAAAGTTACCGAAGTAACCGTCTCCGTCGGAAGTATACGTATCATTATTAAAAATTGCACCGCCTTGTGCAAAATCCGTCATACCGTCTACGCGTTCACCCGAAGCGTACAAATTACTGTTTTTCCACGTTGTGATTTGGCTTTGCGGGATATTTCCTTCAGTGCCGAGAATATATTTTCTGACCGTTTCATCTGCAGTAAAATCCTCAGTGTTACCGGCATGATTATTGCGGTAAATATTGGCAGACGAATTTATTATACCGCGTATCAGCTCGCTACCCGTTGTTGTAATCGCATACTCAGAGTTATTATATACAGCACCGCCTCTCGCACGATAGAAATTCATAACAAAGTTGTTATC
Organism: Alphaproteobacteria bacterium; assembly: GCA_017479785.1. Classification (GTDB taxonomy): domain Bacteria; phylum Pseudomonadota; class Alphaproteobacteria; order RF32; family CAG-239; genus RUG410. The sequence continues at coordinate 7,560 of JAFVBT010000101.1, read as the reverse complement.
AAAGGTGCTTGCTTCAATATTATTGTTTACAGAATCAATACCGCTGGCGCTCAGCAAATTATCAAGTCCCGAAAGATGATTCCTGTAATTTGCAATATTTTCTATTGCACCACCGGCTGTTTCATCCAAAAACGAGCCGAAATAAGAAGCGCTATTATTTGTAAATTCAGCATTATGCACAAGCATTAAAGCACTTGCTTGATCAGAGCCTTGTTCGCTGTGGTTTAAGAACACACCGCCGGCTAACGATGTGTCTCTAGCACCGGCGTTATGCTTATTGGAAATCAGCGTTCCTTCATCTTTAGCCACTAATTTTCCGGAAACTGTATCGTACTCATAACCCACGCCGAGCAATCCGTTATTTACGACCCAAGCCTGCGTACCTTCACCATACGTTCCCGAAGGCAAACCATCTTTTGAAACTATGGTTTTCGTTAGCGTATCTGATCCGTTATACACTAAAATTCCGAGATACCGATCAGGTTCATCTTCAAGATGTCCGATTTCCGTACCCATTTTGGATAAGTTCGATTGCATACTCGTTTCAGATGTATTTGTAACCTTATTGATATCAAAATCATAATTTTCCGCTTTTGCAGAACCAGCATAAAGCATTGCGCCTGCCGCGACCATGTTCAAGATAAAGCATTTTTTTAATATACTGCGATATTGAGCTGTTAAAAGACCGATTCCGGTACGACTGAGTTTTAGCATGATTTTTCTCCTTATAAACTAGTTGTACCATACATAAAAAGTGTTAAAATTTTAATAACAAGAATGCAAATATATTTTTTTCATATAATTCAAACAGTTATAACCATTATTATTACATTAACCCGGCAAATAGACGGTCATATTAAAAACATTTTCCAGAAAAAACAGACAAATAAAGCATAGAGACAAAGCCACAATCGGAGCCATAACCCAACCGCAAACAATTTTACGCACGATGTTCCAATTGATACCGCGACCTCCTTTAACCAACCCTATTCCCAAAATTGCGCCGATAACCGCTTGTGTGCTTGAAACAGGCACCAGAGGCAGTGCCGGCAGAGAATTTTTTTCCAAAAAATCGTGCAATGAAACCGATGAAAACAGTAACAGTACAATAGCCTGCGACAACACAACAATCAAAGCAATCATCGGTGACATTTTCATCAAATTGTTACCGATTGTCATAATAACTTTTTTGGAATAAGTCAAAATGCCGACGCCGACCGCCAATGAGCCGAGCAAAAATAAAACCTGTTCCGGATTTAAGGTCAGCAAACTTCCGATCTTTAACGGCTTGAAAGGACAGGATTCCACAAACACACCGACAACATTGGCTATATTATTAGCTCCCAAAGCATAAGCACCGACGGCTGCCGTTATTATCAAACTGCAACGCGTTAATTGGTCTTGCGTTAATAGATGAAGATTCATACACTTTAAGAGTTTTTTCAACCCCAAATATAAGATTATGGCTGTCACACCAGAAATCAGCGGGCAAAATCCCCAAGTTGCCACAATTTCCGATAGAACACCTAAATCTGTCGGTTTTCCGGCATAAAAATTCCAGCCGACGATTGCACCGACTATCGCTTGTGATGTGGAAACGGTTACTCCCATGCGTAACACAAGATATACGGCCAAAGCGGCAGACAGAGCTACCATAAACGAACCGGCTAAAGCATTCACGGCACCTAAACTGCCCAAAGTTTCACTGGCCCCCGCGCCGCCGAATACCGCACCCAACACAACAAACACCGCTGCAATAACGGCAATAGGCGTGAATTTGACCATTCGCGAACCAACAGCCGTTCCGAATATATTTGCCGCATCATTTGCGCCGAGTGACCAACCCAGAAACAAACCGCTGCTCAAGTAAAAAAGGTAACTCAAATCCATCAGATATCTCTTTTAATGGTGAAAATAAGAACAGCGTCTATACAATCTTCAGCCCGATCGGCAATATCCGCAACATCTCCGATAAGCGTGTTGAGTTGTATTTTATGCGCTAATTCCATATCCGAATCAAAAACATCCTGCTTCAGACTGGCCCAAGTTTTATCACTTTCATGCTCCAAAAAATAAACTTTTTTAGCATAATCGCGCACTGTTGCAAAATCGCGGAAAAAAGCACGCGAAGAGATAGCCATATTTTCGGCACACTCCGACACTTCACCAATCAGCTTTTTAAACTTTGCCTGATATTGAACAGGAATATCGGGTTGTTCAATATAAAACTTATGTGCAACCTCATCAAACTCATTAATAACCTTATCAATATTTTCAATCATTTGCAAAACATCAGCGCGCAGATCGGGGATCAAATTATGAATATAAAGACTGCTTTCTATTTCGCGGCGCAAATCATCCGCCTGCCTTTCAATATTTTTGATTTTTTTGCTGATACGACGGTAGTTCTGACTTCTTTTCTCTTTTAAAAAAGTATCTATCGCCTCTTTAAAATACATAGAGCACTCAATAATCTTATCATGCATTGCATCAATTTTTTGTTCTAATTCCCGCGTGGCCGAAAATACAGATAATTTAATATTAAACATTTCATCCTCTCTTTTACTTTCTTTTACAAAGAAAAGCCGCAAATGTCTAGAGTTATTTAAAATTTGTTATTTTTTCATTTTTAAATCTTGATTTTTTGAATTTATGGCATTAATGTTCTCTTGTGTTTAAACATATTATATTAGATAAAAGGATTGAATATGAAAAATTTCTCTATTGTTCTTTCAACGGTTGCTATTATTTTAGCCGCTGTTGCTTTGTTAATGTCAAATAAATCCGGTGTATCCGACAGCGCTATCGCTGATGCTTTACGAAATAATCCGAAAATTGTTGTTGATGCTTTGCAAGCTCATCAAGAGCAAGAACGTCTTGCACAAGAGCAAGCTGCTGCTGAAGCTATTAAACAATATGCAGGCGAAATCAGTTCTGCCGACAATGTTCCGTTTACGGGCCCGAAAGATGCTGCCGTTACGGTTGTAGAATTCTTTGATTTCTCTTGCGGATATTGCAAAAGATTAGCTCCGGATTTGGAAAAAGTTATTGCAGATAATGCGAATGTTAAATTTGTATTCAAACCGGTTTCTTTCGTATCCAATGTTTCGCCGTATCAAGCTAAAGGCGGATTGGCTGCCGCTAAACAGGGCAAATTCATGGAATATTACAAAGCCGTTATGGCTGCTGAAGGCGGTATGAGCGAAGCTGATGTTGATAAAGTAGCCGAATCCGTTGGTTTGGATATGGATAAGTTTAAGGCTGATTTAAACTCTTCCGCTGTTAATGATGCTTTGGCGGCTGTTTCCAGCTTAACGCAAAAAATTCAGGTTAACGGCGTTCCTTCTTTATTCATCAATGGTAAACAAGCTTATGCTTATTCTGCCGAAGAAATTCAGAAGGCTATTGATGCCGCAAAATAATTTGTGATTATGTGGTAAAAAACAACCCCGAAGAACGGGGTTGTTTTTTTGTTGTTTGTTATTACAACTTATGTTTGACATCACAAAACATTTAGTATAACAAATATATATGATGGTTTAATGTTTTAAGGGCTGGAATGTCTAATTGTAAGATATCTGTTATTGTTCCCGTTTTTAATGAAGCGAAGGTACTTCCTCGCTGCATGGACAGTTTGTTAAAACAAACTTTACGGGATATGGAAGTTATTTGCATTAATGACGGCAGCACTGACAACAGTTTAAACATTTTGCAGAACTATGCTACCCGGGATGCACGTTTTAAAATTATATCTCAAGAAAATCAGGGGTTGTCCATATCCAGAAATAAAGGGATAAATATGGCTCACGGCGAATATATTTTTTTCTTGGATTCCGATGATTATCTGCACCCTCAGGCTTTGGAGATTTTTTATCAAACAGCTGTTAAGTCCGGAGCTCCCGTTGTTGTTTCAAAAAACTATTGCAAGCTGGGAAAAGACGTTGTTTCAAGCGCGTTAATGAATATTGATAACATTCGTTATAAAATTTGCAAAACGCCATTATCCGGTTTATATCGTCATCGTTTGATTTCAGCTGTTGCATGGAATAAGCTGTATAAAAAAGAAGCTTTGCAAGATTTTCGGTTTATTGAAGGAATTTACTTTGAGGATTGGCCTTTCACGGCATGTTTATTTTCCAACATCAAAAACTTTGCTTTAATTAATGAAAAGGTGTACGTTTACAACACTTCTTCCCCTTCCATCACGCGCAGCAAATTCACAATCCGAAAAATTCATGATTATATTGTCGGAATTCGTTATGTTTACAATTATTTTATGCGCTTAAATAAAGCAAAAGAATGGGAAATCGTGCGCAAAAACCGCATTAATACGTCTATAAAAATGATGCTGTCCAAAATATCAAAGAGCACTGATAATATAGATGAATTGGAACGTTATTTCAAGCAAGAATATGTAAAGTTGGCAAACGAGCATCTTGTTTATTTCGGTGATTTATCGCTTAAAAGCAAATTCAGATTAATTCGTTTGTTCTGGCATCAACGCCATCAATAAATCAATTTTCAATATAAAAAAAGTCATATATTTTAGCAAATATAATATTCGTCAGCATAAACAGGAGTGTGCCGATAGGATAAGCAATCCAGCCTTGTGCCCGCCATGCATTATCCAAATGGTCGGCCACTAGCTCCGGAAAAATCAAAAGAGCTGATAAAGCCACAAACTGAATATAATTTCCCTTTGTTCTGTCACTGATTTTTGAAAAAGAGGCATTACGCCCCCGCAGCGAGGCTATCCACGCCAAATAAGGTTTGCAGAACAATGCCGGCATCAACAGCGTAAATAAACCGTACAGCACAAGCTGATAAGCAAAAGGCCGCCAACCGTTGCTGACCGTCAAAACAAGATATTGTTCATAAAAATCCAAATACAGATTTTTATATCCCAAAAACAGCGGAATCATCGGCAAGAAGATAATTGCCACCGCAACAAGCGCCATTAAAATAACCGCCTTTACCGACGGGCTTAAGCTACCGACCAATTTTTTTGCATCAATGTACGGTGTCAATCTGTAGTAATAACGGTAGAAAAAGCTCCAAAAAACATAGTAAGCAACCACCCAAATTAAGCTTACCGGATTACTTATACCGGAAGGTATAATTCTGAAAGTCAGCATAAACACCATATTAATAACAAAAATGCAGCAACAAAACTTTTTATTGAAGCGAATATAATTCATGCTTTCGCGCAAAATATGCGTCAAATTCATTTCCAGTTGCGGTTGTTTGTTTTTTAATTTAGGCATTGTCGTCAATCTTCAATCTATACTTACCGCCGTTGGTTTCTATCAAACGATGTTTTTCATCCGTTTCAACTTTCTGGCGCAACCGATATATATGCGTTTCAATAGTGTGTGTCGTCACATCATTACTGTACTGCCAAACATTCTTCTGTAAGTCGCTTTTATCCACGAACTCTTCACAATGTTTATACAAATACTTAATAATATCTACCTCTTTTTCGGTCAACTTAACCGTTTCGTTGCTGCGAGAGTTTTTAATCATGCGCTTATTCGGATATAGGCAAAATCCGCCGAAACACAGCACACCTTCTTCAGAATTATCCAAACGATTGTTAGCCGAACGAATAATATCCAAAAGACGCATCAATTTGAATGGTTTTTTCACGGTAATATTCAGAGCATCATCCGTTGTATTAACGTTGTTTGTCAAGTATATTATCGGCACACAAGGAAACTCGGCGCGCAGTTTTTGCAGATTATCTTCATCTACAATAATCACATCCGGTGTTTCTTCCGAAAAGTGCGCATCTGCAACAAAACGACTGATTTGATTTTCCAAATCTGCCATAAAATCAGCATTATTTATGTTCAGGAGGATAGTCGTCATTATATTCTCTAAAAAGTGATTTCCAACCCGCCGATTAAAGCATAACCTTCATTTCCGGCGGTTTTTGTATCACTGTTCCCCTTATACTTCCCGTATGCAGTTGCCGCATAAATTGCCACATATTTATTGAAAGCAAATCTGTTAGCCCAAGTCACGATTTTATCTTTATTTGCTGTTTTGCGTGCTTTGGCATAAAAATAAGAAACTCCGGTCTTAAATGGTCCGATTTCATAACTCAAGCCTATATTATATGCCTGTCCTTGGCGATAGCCGTCAAAATATTCCGGTGTTTCATCAGATGTCTGCAGATTCATTTCATAATCATGCGAAGACATATAGCTCCGGCGATATGAACCGCCCAAAGTCCAACCTTTACGATATAAGCTTAAGCCGGCAGAAACCTCTTGATTATTCTTTTGATTATATGCATACCCCAAAGAGCTTTCAACCTCAACCCAATCAAAATCCAAGTTATTATACAAGCCGATTGCGTAAGAAGAACGATTATCATAGCGGCTGTGTTTGTTAACCAAACCGGCCTTTGAATAGCCTTCCGGCGCATAAGAAAAAGCCGCTTTTATATGATAAATTTCCGGTGTTACATAGCTGATTTTCGGTGCATCGGCATCTGTATTCAAATACGTTGAATTCAGCGTGCGATAAGATGCCGTACGGCTGTGGCGTTGCCAATTCGGATTAGCAATAAAATCGGTAATCGGTGAGTTATTTACACGAAAAGCACCGACAGAAGGCGCGCCGACGGCCATTTGATAAGCTGCATTATAAACCTGTCCCGCAGTCAGTTCACCATATTTTGTCGCGGCTGTAACATATATATTTTCGCCCCACTCTCCTTGATTATAATCTTCCACTTCTTTACCGCCGGCAATTTGGGCATCCAAGCCGAAAGTCAAAGCCGTTTCATCATCAAACCGATAGCCGACGGACGATGTCAACTCGGCACTGCTCGGTGTGTGATGATGCTTATAAACCTGATGATATTTCTCGGCATAATTGCTATATCCGTAGAAGCTGTTTGCCGTCAACCCGTAGTCATATTCCCATTCTCCGGCGACTGCCGGCACCGTAAAAACGCATAATCCGAAAACTAATAAACTTTTTTTCATGGCCCCATTCCCGTTATTTTAGTTTAATTTATGAATTACAAAAGCTTATGTCAACACAAATCGCCATTTTTGCGCTTTTTAAAATAAGCCTGTTTATAAAATAATAAATAGTGCTTTTTAATTTTGTTTTATTATATATAATAGCGTCAATTTAATATGTTTTGCTTAAAAATAAAGAAAGGAAAGAAAATGCAAAAACCGGTAATGTTGCTTATTTTGGATGGTTGGGGATACAGAGATAAAATAACGGCTGACAATGCGATTGAAGCGGGAGAAACACCGAACTGGCACAATCTTTTACAAACGTGCCCGCATGCTTTTGTGGAAACTTCCGGTCTGGATGTCGGCTTGCCTGCCGGACAAATGGGAAACTCGGAAGTCGGTCACATGAATTTGGGTGCCGGTCGTGTGGTTATGCAAGATTTACCTAAAATTGACCAGTCCATAGAACAACACACATTAGAGAAAAATCCGGTTGTTGTTGAATTAATCAACACCCTAAAAAACAACGGCAAAACTTGCCATCTAATGGGTTTGATGTCACCGGGCGGCGTTCACTCTGATC
>JAFVBT010000100.1 GCA_017479785.1 Alphaproteobacteria bacterium | reverse complement strand
TTCGCAACAAGTTAATATCCTTAAAGATAAGGATGGTAATGTTATTATCGGTGACGAAAACTTTGTGCAAAAAATTTCCGACACTTGGACTTTTGAAAGGCCTTTAAATGATGTTTCTAACGCTTGGACCCTCGTCTCTACCAAAAAATCCGCGTAAGAGATTATAATTTAACCAACGCTTCCGCAATATCTCGCGACATTTTATGAACTGCCTCGCTTTGTGCGTTAACAACATCCTGAATATTATTTCCTTGAACCGGAACTTCATATGAGACCTGTTCGCGTTTGAGTACCCTGCCGCCGGAATTGGAGATATTCCACCATGCGGACAAAATAACTTTATCACCTTTATAAGCTTTCAGATTATTGATCTCCACATTAACACTGTATGACATATTACCGCTGTCAAAGTAAGTGCGTTTGATAAAAGCATTCTGCAAATATGCCATTAAGTCGTTGGTAATTGTTGCTTGCATCATATCAGGAAAAGACTCACCCCAGCGATTAAATTCTTGAATCTGAACTTCATCGCTATCCTTTTCATAAGCAACCATCTGTGCGCGATCCAATAAATCAGGCACTTTCACACGCGCCACCGCCACATTGATTTTGCGCTCGGAAACAGCAGATAAACCATTGCTGTTCATCATATAGAACGTGGGATCCGGCGAACGAAAACTGCACGCACACAACACCAAGAAAAGCCCGCAAATAAATTTTCTCATTTTATTTCTCCTTTCCTCTCAATAAAGCTTCCGGATGGCGCTCCAAATAATCGGTTAAATTCTTAATGGAGCGACTTGTTTTACTTAATTCTTCCATCGCAGCATTAAAGCTACCCATAGATTTTGATGCTTCGCCGGATTTTCTATCCAACATATTATTCATTTTTTGCGTAATCTGCGTCATATTTTCCATTATTTGCGGCAGATTTTCTTCCATATTTTGCAAAATATTACCCAATCTTGCCAGACTTTCGCGCATCGGGATTTCTTTCAAATCATTTGAAATTGCCGCAAACGGAGACAAAACAGTCGGAATTTCCAAATGTTTACCTGTACCGTGCTTCACTGCCTCCGTGTTCGGATCCATAAGCAATTCAATCATCAATTGTCCCGTCAACAAACTGGCACTTGTCAGGCGCGCACGCAAACCTTTAACAATCAAACGGTCTAACATATCATCATCAAATTCTCCGATGTCATGCAAACTGACAAAATCTTCATTATCAATAAATTCTACATATACCGGCGTTTGGAAAGTACCTTCTTTGATATTCGCCAAAAGCTTAATCTTGGCAACTTTACCGACTTCAACCCCCTTAAAAACGACTGAGGAACCGACGCTCAAACCACTGACTGATTCTTCAAAATACATTACAACCAACTCATCACTGTTCAGCGAAAATTTTTTGCTGACAAAGTGAAAAACAACGGCGCCCAAACTTATCAAACCGATAAGCACGAACAATCCGGCCGCTTTATACGAATTTTTCTTTTGCATCTTACTTTCCTTCTCCCCGCGTTAAAAATTTATAAACAGCCTCATTCGGCGGATTTTTCAAAAGTTCTTTCGGATCGCCCCGCGCCAAAATTGTTTTGGTTTCGGCATCCAAAAATATAGAATTATTGCCTATTGCAAAAATAGAAGCCAACTCATGTGTCACAACAACAATCGTTGTCCCCAAACTCTGGTTGATTTCCAAAATCAAGTCATCCAGGTTGTGCGAACTGATAGGGTCCAAACCGGCAGACGGCTCATCAAAATACACAATATCCGGATCAAGAGCCAATGCGCGTGCCAAACCGGCACGTTTTTTCATTCCGCCACTGATTTCGGACGGATAAAAATCATCAAATCCCGTCAACCCCACCAACGCCAGCTTCAAACTTGCCAATTCCCGTATGGTTGCCGGTGAATAATCGGTATATTGCTGTAAAGGCAACATAATATTCTCAGACAAAGTCATGGAACTGAACAATGCGCCGCTTTGATATAATATTCCGGATTTTTCACGAATTTTTTTCACTTCTTCCATTGAGGCATGTGCAATATCCGTATCGTCAATAACAACTGAGCCTTTAAGAGGCGATATCAAACCGGTTAACACACGCAACATACTGCTTTTACCGCAACCGCTACCGCCCATAATGATAAATACATCGCCTTTGTTTACTTGGTATTCCGCATCATGGAGTAGCACATAATCGCCGTAACCGACGGTTAAATCCTTAACATCTATCTTAACCGTCTTGCTCATATACCCAACTCCTGACATATAACAGTGATAATACCGGTAACAACAATCATCCAGACAATAGCGCAAACAACCGATTTAGTGGTTGCCAAACCGACGCTGTCGGCATTGCGCCCGCAATTAAGACCGCTGTAACAACCGCATAAAGCGATGATAATACCAAAACAAAAACCATGGAAAACGCCGACCAGAAAATTTTTCAAAGTAAAGGCGTTAAAAGCATATTTCCAATATTCGTTATAAGGCAACTGCATCATAAACACGCCGACAAATGCACCGCCGATCATGCCCATAATATCAGACAGCATTGTTAAAATCGGCATTGCCAAAATAAGCGCAAATAAACGCGGCAAAACCAGAAAATCTGTTTTAGACATTCCCATTGTCTGCAGAGCATCAAGTTCTTCATTAACCTGCATTGTGCCTATGGTTGCGGCATAAGAAGATCCCGTGCGGCCGGCCATAATAATCCCAACCATAATTGCCCCCATAATCCGGCACATCCCGATTGTCACCAAGCTGGCAACATAAATTTGCGCACCAAAAGTTTGGAGTTGCACTGCACCGACAAATGCTAAAATTAATCCGACCAAAAAACTGATAAGAGAAACAATGGCTATTGCTTTAGGTCCGCAATCATTCAAAGCACTGAAAAAATCAATTCCGCGCATAACGGATTTTCTGCGCAAAAATCGCCCGACAGATGAAAGCGTTGTACCGAGAAAATTACAAACACGATTTATTGTTGCCCATAAGTCAAATGTGCCTTTGCCCAGAGATTCCAACCAAGAAAATTGTGAATCGCCGTGCGTCGGTTTTCTGTCATCGGCAAATGCAAGTTTCATCAAATCTTGTAAATTCTTCGGCAAACCGGACATATCTGTTTTTATGGAATTCGCTTGAGCCATGCGCAATGTTTCATACAAAACAACCAACAATGAAGAATCCCACATTCCGAGTGCCTGCGCATCAAAAGTAATGTTTTTAATATTATCGGATGAAATATTTTGAATTTGTCGAACAATATCGTCGCTGTCATGCCCAAGCACATCACCGTTCAAAACAATTTTTGCCGCATTATCTTGAACAACTAACTGCACATTATTTTTCTGACGATTCGGCATTTTCAACAACCTCTCTTAATTCCTCTGTTTCCAGTTCATCCGGTTCAACCAAAGGTACCGCATAGCTGCCGTCAAACCATCTTCCTAAATCAACATCGGCACAGCGTTTTGAGCAAAATGGCGCGTATTTATCATTCGTAAAAATTTTACGACATATCGGGCAGCGATGTGTTTTAACGACTTCGCTCACGGCTCAACCCTTCCGGTACCTGCACAAGTCGGACATTCCACCGTATACAGATCGCGTAATGAAGGACGGCGGCGCTGACGTAAAATTTCTATATTACCGGCGCGGCTCAATCCCAAAACCCTGCTATGACAAGCATCATCGGCAAACTCTTCCTCCAAGCAGTCTATAATGCTTTTCATGAAACGATACTCCGAAGAACCGGCAAAATCAACAATAATTTTACCTGACAGATTACGCAGTCTGACTTGGCGCACAATTTCTTTAGCCGCCTCAATGTTCAGCGTGTCAATATCCCCGACATTATGAACATTACCGCTGTCAACATCTATTGCCACACACGCACGCGTTTCCTCAATTTGTAAACTGCCGCCGTGTTTTAATTTAACCGTACGATTTAAGGCTTCCACAATAGCATCATCCACACCATATTCTTCAAAACCCTCGCGGCACAGTGTAACTTTTCCGCCATATACGGCACTGACTTCTTCTTGCAACTTCGGTGTATCTACAACAACTTCTTTAAGCGTATCACGATACCGACGAATATATTCAAAAAGCGGGTTCTCCTGTGCATACAACAATGCAGGCGCCTGCTCAACACGCGCCTTACGGCGAATATTTTCATACGTTTCACGCAGTGTCGTCATTTCTTCCAGCAGTTGATCTTCAGTTGCTTCAACAGCCATTGTACGCAAAACCCACCCTTCTTGATTCGTAGCATGGTCTTGCACAAATTTAGCATATTTTTCCGCTTTTTCAACATCTTCTATTTTACGTGAAAAATCTACCGAAAACTTAAAAGGACAATAAACCAAATACGTTCCCACAAGCTGAATATTGCGCACGAGTTTTGCACCTTTCTCGGCACGTTTTTCCTGACTGACCTGAACAACAACACTTTGTCCCTCATTCATATTTGCTTCTTTGAGAGCCGGCTCATAAGAATTCAAAAACGCCTCGTGCCCATCGCCGATATTAACCATAAAACCTACTTTATCATTTGCCAAATTAATTTTTTTAACAATTCGCCCCAGATAAATATTTCCTTCTAAAGCACGATTCTCATTATAAATATCTATTTCCATCAATCCTTCGGCATCAAACACAGCTATGCCGAAAGCATCTTCATTTCTGTCATAAACAATTTTTTCCGCTTTCATTTTATCCCGACTCCTTTTAACAAATTCATGGTCTCATTCAACGGCAATCCAACAACACCGGAGTAAGACCCCACCATTCTTGTCACGTAGGCGGCAAGTCTGCCTTCAATTTTGTATCCGCACACGCCGATCCACTCACCGCAATCCAAATAATCCTCTATTTCCTGTTTAGTTAAACACTTCATAGATATTTTTGTGGAAACCGTACGCTGCGAAACCCTTCCGGTTTTATCAATAACACAAACCGAGCTGATAACCCGATGCGTACGCCCCGACAGCAACTTCATATGCTCACGCTGCTCATCCGCGTTTTTAGATTTATGCAATATTCTTTGTCCGACAACAACAATCGTATCGCAAGCTAAAATATTCTCTTTTTGTTTTATACCGGCGACATATTTGGCTTTTTCAAGTGCCATACGGCGTACATAAGGCAACGGCTTTTCAAACTGCAAACAATCTTCACAAATATCTGCCGGAAAAATTTCTTTCGGCTCATAAGCAATCTGCCGCAACAGTGCAATACGTTGCGGCGACCCTGATGCCAAAATAAAATCTTTCTTATCCATATAGTCTGACTTAATTATGAATTTTCGTCATCAAAAGTTTTTTCCATACGCTCGTGGCGCTCTTGTGCTTCAATAGACAATGTGGCAACCGGACGTGCTTCCAAGCGTTCAATACCTATCGGCTCCCCTGTTTCTTCACAATATCCGTACGTGCCATCCTCAATTCTGTCCAAAGCCTCATCAATTTTTGTAATCAGCTTGCGAATTCTGTCTTTTGTGCGTAAGTCTAAAGATTTATCCGTTTCCAAAGACGCACGGTCAATTTCATCCGGCTGATTCAAACCGCCCTGACGCAAATCATCCAACGTATCGGCTGATTGTGACACCAAAGATTTTTTCCATGTTTCTAACTTCTGACGAAAATACTCTAATTGCATTTCATTCATATATTCCTCGTCAGCAGATGGCTTATAATCTGGTGGCAATACAATAGAACCGGTCATCTTTTCTCTCCTTATAAAATTATATTTTTACAAAACTTAACAACAAAATACTTTAACTTCAAGAGATATTACAAATTAATAACATAAAGTTAATTGAATATCCACATAATAACATTATCCGTATCTTGATCGCACTGCCCCATATCACCGTTCCCCGTTCCGGTTACGGCGGAACGCTTTATCGGTAGCGTATTATCGTCAGTAGAGCCTTGAGTGTATACGGGCCAGTACCAATAATTATTCGTATTGATAATAATGGCATACAAATCAATGTTATGATTGTTTTCCCAATCTTTCATAGCCATTTCAATACATTGCTTACGAGACAAACCTTCAAAAGCTATCGCGAATTTATCGGAATGCGTTACACTGCCGTCATCTTGCGTAACACCCTCATCTAAAATAACACCGGTTTCCGGAGGCAAAGAAACCGTTACCTTACCGCCGAAGGCATTTATTAACCCGTTGGCCGTGCGCCCGAATGATGCCGGAATAATTCTTTGTCCTTCTCTGTTTTTCAAAGCCTCATCGTGTGTTCCGTTAACCATTTTAATAACTTCTCTGTAATCAGCATCTACAGCTGCGGCTCTGACAATACCGCCGACCAAATCCGTTAACTGGATATATGCTTTGCTGTATTTATAATTATCAAAAGCATTGGCAACCAAATGCCCGATACCGGCAACAACCGCAATCACCACACCCATATACCCCATAACTTCAATCATGGAGCGACCTTTTTCGTTGTTCTTGTTTACCATAACAAACCCCTTTTATAGGTATTCAGAATATCACAAAAAAATAACATATACAATATTTTTTATAAAATGCTTTATTTTTGCAATATTTGAACTATAATACAAATAACTTAACAAAGGATATTAAATGAAAAAGATTACCATTTTTTTAACAACGGCACTGTTCATAGCACATTCTCACGCGGTTCGTGCCGACAATTATAAATATGTGCCGTATGTCGGCTTGGACTATACTTACGCCGATACATCAGCCGAAGGATTTTCGCCATCGTTCAATGCGGCCGGTGTCCGTATCGGTTCGGAATATGGACAATACTTCGGCACAGAATTGTTTTTCAACCAAAGCGATAAGCATAAACACCGCCACGCAAACGGCAAGGACAAGCAGTCTTTTCGCTCTTACGGCTTGGATGCGGCGGCATATTTACCTTTGGGATGTACTCAAAAAATATCTCTGATTGCCACCGTCGGTATCGGCGAATATGTTTTTAAAATCAAAAATTATCCGCACAAACACTATAATGAACATGGCTTTGGTTACCGATTCGGCGGCGGTGCAAAATATAATTTTACCCCGAATTGGCAACTGCGCATGATGGTACGTTATGTAAAATTTGACCGCGTTTCCGATTATAAACACGGCACAGAATATACCGCCGGCGTGGAATATCATTTTAATTAGGAGAAAATTTATGCTTAGAAAAGTTTTTGTTGTTTTGTGCATGGCCGCATTATTGATCTTCAGTTTTACTTTATTAAAAAAGACGGAAAATAAAAAAGTTGCGGTTGAAGACACACAAGAAATCGTTTATGAAGAAGAAAAATTGCCGGACACAACTTATACATTCAATGTTGAAAAATTACCGGAAGCTTGCGAAGAAACAGATGAAGTTTTCTGTGCCGTTGAAAAAGCGGTAAAATGTACCATAAAAACGGATTTACCTTTCTGCGCCGCATTGGACTTGCCGAAATTTATTTTCATGACAGACCCGAGTATTGAACGCCCGACGGAGATCAGCTACAAATTTATCAATAAAAAAGTTCTGCCGAACAATACAATTGAAGTTCATACCGACAGCGCTTGTAACGGCCGTTGGTTCGGCTTATGCCAAGGCACAATTATCTATGTTTTGAAACCGGCAGACAGTGTGGTTAAAGAATGGCACGTTAAAGATATTTATGCCATAGAAAACTGAATTTCCTTTTATTCTCCGGCATAATCTGCGGCGGTTTTGCCGTATTGGTCACGCATATTCGGATTAGCTCCGAGTTCATTCAGCACGCGTAATATGGTTTGATACGCCGGAGTTTTCATCTTGGCAACCTTCATCAACAAAGTATTGCCACCGTTGTCTTGCGCATTAATATCGGCTCCTTTATCTACCAACAACGTTACAATGTTTTTATATGCCTCACCTAATGCCGCCGGCGCCATACTCGGATAAAAACGCAAAGCTTCGGCCAAGTACAACAATGCCGTATTCCCCTCTTTATCGCGGGCATTGACATCAAAACCATCTTTAATAAGAGCGTCAACCAGTTCGGCATTCAAACGCATTGTGGCCTTCATCAATAACGTTTGTTCTTCGGTAGAATCGGCTGAAAAATCCGGTTTATATTTAAGCAGAACTGAAGTCATCTGTGATTGATAATTCTTTAGCATCAGCAGATATCCTTCTCCGTTAACCCGATGGTTAACATCGGCACCGTTTTTAAGCAAAAATTCAGCAGCTGGCACATCGTTGTTCAACACAGCCAGTTCCAAAGCCGTTTGATTTTCGGCATTCGGCGCATCAGCTTTTAATGCCGGAACGGCAAGAACTTCTAAAAATGCCTGATCTTCTTTATTCTTAACAATATATGTCAGCAAATTTTCTCCGTTTTTAACCGAATTTACATCTGCGCCGTGAGCAACCGCCGCCTGCATTAACTCAATATCCCGCTTTTCCATTGCCGTCCATAACATTTCATCATCGGCCTTTGTTATACATGACAGCGCAATGCTCTTAATCTGTTCATTTTCCGGAAAATCCAAAACAGCATAAAGAGGTTGCTGTTTTTCGGCATCTTGTATGAACAATGCATCAGGGTTCTTCGTCCAGATAGTTTTCAGCAAATCATAACGCTCTTTTTCGGCCAGAACGCGCCACAAAGATTTATCGTACGGCGGTATAATTTTGTTGGCATCTATATCCTGCGCAAAAATAAGTCTTTCTACATCCGGCGGCAAAGTTTCCGTCAAAGCATAAGATACTGCTGACACATCTTCGTTATTTGCCAACGACACATCAGCTCCGCCTTCCAACAACATTTTTGCCGTTTTATAATCTTGTTTTTTTAAGGTATCAACCAAAAGGACATGTCCTTCCTTATCTTTATGATTAACATCAACACCGGCTTTTAATAATTGTTCTATAATATCCGAAGATGCATTGTTTTCATAGGCGGAAATTAAAATATTCTGGCCTCTGTCGTTAAGCGCCGATAATGCCCCTTCATTTTTAACAAGCAACGAAAACAGCTCTTTATTATTATTTTTAACCGCCATAAACAAAGGAGTATTCCCTTTTTCGTCCGATACGGTTGCCGAAGCGCCGGCCTCCAACAATTCGTGAATAACCGTATCAGGTGCATTATTTTCAAGCGCATACAATAAGATTTTTGCATTTTCGCCATGTTCCGTATCCATATCTGCATTATGCAACAACATATATTTGACGGCATCTGCATTTCCCAAGCGAACGGCCTCTTGCAAAGCGGTTGTTCCTTTGGCATTTTTTTCGTTTACCTGTGCGGATAACTTATGCAAAACATCTTGCGGACTGTTTATGTTAACGGCATAGCTAAGGGGTGTTAGCCCGAAATAAAGATTTTTAACATACGATTCGTATCTGGCCGGTGCATAGCGCTTGTATATGCGTTCATCACTCAAATTGACCGCAAACATTGCCATTTCTTTTTCCAATTCTGCCAAAATATCTTGTTTTCCCGTATTCAAGCCGAGCCACAGAATTAAGTACCAGAAATTGCGTTTGTTGCTGAAACGCGCCAACTGCCCTTTTTTATAGGCATCATAAATATTTTTCAAATCGGTATTATTTTCTATTTCAATCTTCGTTAATTCCGTCCCTTTTTTATTATAGATGACGGAAGTAAGTTCCCCTTTGTCATTGAAATATCGGCCGATACCGTCTTTTAAATCATCTTTATAATTTTCAACCGAGCTAATATTCCCGTTCGGATAAAATTTTTCAGTCAACCCGTTACGCTGATTATTCAGAAAATGAACTTTGTTGGCGATTTTGCCGTCGGGATAATAGGCAACGGCTTCGCCCGATTTTTTATCGTCAACATACGGGATTTGAATTTTACTGCCATCCTCTTTATAAGAGGTATGCATCCCTTCCTTTTTGCCTTTTTTATAATTTATTTCATCAGTCAAATACTTTTCGCTGTATAACTTGGCAACCCCGTCAAGCTCACCGGCAACATAATTATACTCTTTACGCAGTATTTTATTTTCAATAAAACGTTCCGGTCCGTTTTTTTCACCGTTCACATACGTTTCAATTTTGGTCTGGTCACCGTTTTCATCAAAATATATAACTTCACCGTTCAATTTACCTTCTTTATAAACGGAGCGCTTTTGCGGATTACCGTTTTCATAAAACAAAACTTCTTCACCGTTCAAAACATTGTCTTTATATGTTCTTTTATACTGCGGTTTACCTTCTAAAGTAAAACCGACTTCCACGCCGTTTTTTTTGCCTTGCGCATAACTGATTTCCACTGCCGGTTTTTCATTTTCATAATAAGCAACCGCCACACCGTTTTTACGTCCGGCCTTATAAAAATAGGTTATGTCTCTGCCGTTTTCGTCCGCTAATATAACAGCACCGGCAAAAGGTTTTCCCTCCTTATCGGTAACAAATTCTTCGTCATTTTTGGTTTGAAACGTTAAATCTTCGGTTTTGCTCAAAGGAACTGCGTGACAAACACTTGCAAAACTCAAAACAACAGATAATATAAAAACAAAAATTTTTCTTTGCAGCATTGAAACAACCTTTCGTTAGCTTTTTTTGCTTAATATCACAATTTTGCCATAATGGCAATCACATTTAAGCTTTCTCAAAATTGATACGCGGATCAACCAGACAATAAGTTAAATCACTGATAAGTTTGAGAATCAATCCGAGCAGACTGAAAATGTATAATGTGCCGAAAACAACCGGATAATCACGCGTTGTAATTGCCTCATACCCCAACAATCCGATTCCGTTAAGCGAAAAAATTACTTCTATTAACAATGACCCCGTAAACAGCATTTTGATTAAAAGTGACGGGAAACCGGCAATAATAATCAGCATGGCATTACGAAAAATGTGTCCGTATAAAATTTTATTTTCCGGCACTCCTTTGGCTCGCGCCGTCAAAACGTATTGCTTATTAATTTCATCCAAAAACGAATTTTTGGTCAGCATCGTTAAACCGGCAAAACCGCCGATAACCATTGTAACCACCGGCAGAGTAATATGCCAAAAATAATCTTTTAATTGCGCCCATCGCCCCAGCGAATCCCAATTATCCGACACCAATCCGCGCAGCGGAAACCACTGAAAATAGACGCCGCCGGCAAAAAATACAATAAAAAATACCGCCAACAAAAACACCGGCAATGCCGAGCCGACAACAACCATAAACGAAGTTATTGTATCAAAGCGCGACCCTTCTTTTTGCGCTTTTTTTATGCCTAAAGGAATAGCTATTAAATAAATAATCAGTGTTGACCACAAGCCCAAAGAAACCGATACCGGCAGTCGTTCTTTAATCAATTCCGCAATCGTTTTATCACGATAATAGCTTTTGCCGAAATCAAAACACAAATAATCTTTAAGCATTTTGCCGTAACGATAATACCACGGCTTATCAAATCCGAATTGCTTTTCCAATGCCGCAACCAAATCTGCGGGAACGCCTTGCGAACCGGTATATTTTGAAGATGTCTCACCGGCTGTTTGCGACTTAACTTCTGCCGTTGAAGTAAACTGTGATTTGGCGTCTGTATTCATACCGCGATATTGTGCCAGAATATAGTCAACAGGTCCTCCGGGCGCCAATTGAATAATGGCAAAATTAACCGTAATAATTCCCCATAAAGTCAACGGAATGAGCAAAAGTCTTTTAAGAATATACTGTCGCATTTTTACTCCTTCATCCACCATGTAAAAGGCTGAAATCCTGTTTTGACATCCGTCTGAGGCTGACCGAATTTATCCCAGTAAGCCACGCGAGAATAAGGCGAATACCACTGAAAAATCATATAATTTTCGTGCAAAAGAACCCTGTCAAGCGCTTTAACGTATGCCACATAATCTTCCTTTTCCTGAGCCGAAACCAGACCACGAATTAACTCATCAACTACGGAATTTTTGATGCCTATAATATTGTTGCTTCCTTTGATATCAGCCGATTCGCTTCCCCAATAATCACGTTGCTCATTACCCGGCATTTGCGATACCCTATATGATACGATTGCCATATCAAAATCAAATTCATCCAATCTGTTTTTAAAAATATTGACTTCCAGATTTCGGAAAACGGCTTTTATTCCTATTTTGCGCAAGTTTTCAATAAACGGCAACATCACCTTGGTAAAAGTTGCCCCGTTGGCGGAATTGCTTAAGATTTCCAATTCCAAAGGTTCTCCGGTTTTTAAGTTTGTCATCTTGCCGTCAACAAAATCATAGCCTGCCTCTTTTAACATTGCCACCGCTTTTTTTAAATTTTCGCGAGAATCGTAAATATCCGGATTCGTTGTCGGATGATATGGCTCGGTAAACACTTCGGGCGGCAATTTATCACGATATTTCTCAAGAATTTCCAATTCTTTTCCTTCCGGCAAACCGGTTGCCTCCATACCCGTGTTGGTAAAATAGCTGAACAATCGCTTATATTGATTATAAAACAGCTTTTCATTGGCCCATTCAAAATTAAAAGCTAAATCTATTGCCTTACGAACCCTTCTGTCCTTAAATTTATCGCGCCGAACATTGTAGGCAAAATTTTGCAAAATCGCCGGATTGTTGTGTTCCACATTTTCTTTTTTTATTTTGCCGGAACGCACCAACTCATTATCATAACCGGTCATCCAAATCTTGGCGATATATTCCTCACGCACATCAATGTCTTTGGAGAATAATGCTTGCAGAGTAACCGTTGTGTCCTGGTAATAGTCATAGCGTATAGTCTCAAAATTATAAAATCCGCGCTGCGATGGCAAATTTTTGCCCCAATAGTTCGGATTTTTTTGTAATTCCACAAATTTGTTAACCTGAAAATCCTTAACAACATAAGGACCGCTGCCTAACGGCACATGTAGTGTCGGCTTGTCAAATTCCCGCTTATCAAAATCTTTTGCGGAAAAAATACTGAATTGCGATAATATAACCGGAAGTTCTTTATTGTTCGTATTCGGCTTAAAATAAAAACGTACTTCTCGGTTGCTGATTTTTTCAACCCTGTCAACGTCGGCATAATAAACACGATAAATCGGCGCACCTTTTTCTATAATTGCATTAAAACTGAAAACAACATCATCTGCCGTCACCGGCGTTCCGTCAGAAAAACGGGCATTTTTGTTCAGAATAAATCCGATATATGATTTATCTTCAGGTAAATCAAATTTTTCCGCAAGCAACGGATATACCGTAAACGGATCATCGGTCGGCGACGTTCCCAATGTTTCGGAAACCAAAGCCGTTACAAATGATGCCGAAACACCTTTAAAAATGTAGGGATTGAAATTATCAAATGTCCCGTATGCCGGCAAAACAATCTTACCACCTTGCGGCGCATTCTCGTTAACATAAGAAAAGGAACGGAAAGAACTCGGATATTTTGATTCGCCGTAAAGAGCGATTCTGTCGGTAATTGCTGCTTGTGCCGACAGAATTTGCGCCACACTGAAAAGTACCGAAAAAACAAAACTACGGATTATATTTATTTTCATCTGTCCAACCACCGAACGGATAAACTAAATCTTCGTCATCATCTTTAGAAGGCTCAACTTTTTTATATGCGGATTCCGCGGATTCGTTACCAACCGGACCGATATGCAGTTCTTCCGCAACATTCTCACGCAAACTGGCAAGAGTATTGTCAACATGGCTAAATGCTCCGGCTGAAACACTTTTTTCACTCGTCTCAATTTGCAAAGAAGGTTCTTCTTTTTCCTCGCCTAACGAAGGATATGAAAAAGAAGGTTCCGACGCCGTGTCCCGTTTATCATTAAAGCTGTTTTGCAGTGCTTGAAAAAACGGATCTTCATCTGTTTCTTCATAATCAACATTTTGTTTTTTGCGAAAAGGATTTAAACGTGAAAATAAAGATGATTTAGGCTTATCTTCATATTCCTCTGTCTCTTCATCTTTATCCACATTCATAATTGTTTCATTTGCCGTCGGCTCTTCAAGAGATGCCACATGCAAAACCGAAGCATAGTCGTAATTTGCTTCCGGCTCGGAGGCAATTCGTGTCCGGACATCGGCGCGAATTTCGCCCAATCCCTCGCTTAGTGGCGCAATAATGGAATAAACTCTGCCAAACACACCCGTTTCAATCATACGCAAAAAAACACGATCGCGGTCATGCTTTTCCAACAGTTGCAACAGATTCTGATAACGAGAACAAAATTCCAGCAAAGAACCTCTGAAAACTTTATCTCTATCGGCTTTTTCACGTGCCCATGCATCAAAGGTGTTTTGATTTTTTGCAGCCTCCAATACGGCTTTACCCAATGCCCACTTTTCACCTCGGCGCACACGCTGCCAAAGTTGTTCAATTTGAGCCGAAGATGCTATATTACACCGCTGAATAATTTCGCCTAAAGCCTCATTCATATCGTTTATAAAAACGTCAAATTTATTCAAGACAAACCCGTCTTTAATTTCGTGCTCGGCATCCAGCATCACACGCACAACCAAATCGGTATAATCTTGATTTTTTTGCAGTTGCCTCAAAAGTTCACTCTGTTTGCGATTCATATTACGATTAATCAAAAATTGATTAACATAGCCGAAAATACCCCATATAACAAATACCGGCAAAAAAATAACCGCCAATAAAATTAATACATCTTGCGGTGTTTGTTCAAAAAGTGAGCTGTCAGCCAAGCGAGAACGAACAAACATAAAACCATATATCAACCACGATACCGATGTAAAAACAGCCGTGAAAAATGCAAATACAAACATTGAATATTCCTTTAACAATCAAATATGCGTTATTATATTCGCTTTGGCTGAATTTTCAAAGTTTTTTTATCAAGAAATCAACAAACATTAACAGCAGTAAAAAAAAACTAAACATTTAAAAAAAATGTGTTACACTGCCGCTGATAATCAAAACAAAAGGATTTAAAATGAGTGATAACGAAACCGTAATTCTTGATTTTGAAAAGACGATTGTGGAATTTGAAGAAAAAATAGAGCACTTGCAATCGCTTTCCGATAACAAAGATTTGGATATCAGTAAAGAAATCAAACGCTTGCAAACGCATTTAAACAAGCATTTGGAGCAAGTTTATCGTCACCTGTCGCCTTGGCAAAAGGCACAAATTGCCCGACACCCGGCACGCCCGCACTGCTTGGATTATATTAATAATCTGATTCAAAATTTTACATTGCTGTGTGGTGACCGCCGTTTCGGCGATGATGCGGCAATTGTCGGCGGTATCGGCACGTTTGAAGATATTCCGGTTGTAGTTATCGGACAAGAAAAAGGTAACGATTTGGAATCACGCATAAAATATAATTTCGGCATGGCAAAACCGGAAGGTTATCGCAAAGCACAACGCATTATGGAGATGGCCGAAAAATTTAAATTACCGATTCTTACTTTTGTAGACACAGCCGGTGCTTATCCCGGTATTGATGCAGAAGCCAGAGGACAAGCCGAGGCAATCGCATCTTCCATTGAAAAATGTCTTCGCGTTAAAACACCGATTATTGCCACCATTATCGGTGAAGGAGGTTCGGGCGGGGCTATTGCCATTGCCACGGCCGACAAAGTTTTAATGTTGGAGCACTCTATTTATTCCGTTATTTCACCGGAAGGTTGTGCCTCAATTTTATGGCGTTCCGCCGACAAAACCAAAGAGGCGACGGAAGCATTGCATTTAACCGCTCAAGATTTGAAAAAACTCGGCATTATTGATGAGATTATTCCGGAACCGCTCGGCGGGGCACACAGAAATCCGGAACAAGCCATAGAAAATCTGCGTCAGGCTCTTAAAGCCGATTTGCAAGTTTTGATGAGTGTCAATAGCGAAAAACTTAAAAAACAACGTACCGAAAAATTTATGAAAATAGGTTCGCAGTTTATGCAACAAACAGAAGCAAAATAAAATATTTCAAGCAGAAAAAAATACTTATTGACTTTCCTTTAAAAATAGAACTAAAATAGAACAAATTTAGTTAAAGGAGAGATGTTCGTGCTGACAGAAAAACAATATCACCTGTTAATGTTTATTAACAAAGTCAATAAAGAAACAGGACAATGTCCGTCTTTTGATGAGATGAAGGAAGCCGTCGGCTTAAAATCAAAATCGGGAATTCATGCCTTAATAAATGCGTTGGAAGAACGAAATTTTATACGTCGTCTGAAACACCGGGCGCGTGCGCTTGAAGTTATCAGGCTGCCGAAATTTAAGCCGCAAGCTATTCTGGAAGAAGAAAAAAAACGCGAACAGGCGCTACAGAACAGTGTTGTACAAATTCCGTTATACGGCAAAATCGCCGCAGGTGTCCCGATTGAAGCGTTGGCCGATGAAACAGAAACAATTCCCGTTCCGTTTGAAATGGTTTCTCTCGGACAATATTATGCCTTGAAAATAGAGGGCGACTCCATGATAGAAGCCGGCATTTTGGACGGAGATACGGCGGTTATTCGCAAACAGAACCAAGCCGACAACGGGAAAATTGTTGTTGCTTTAATTGACAATAATGAGGCAACCTTAAAAATTTTGAAAAAAGAAGGAGACACAATTCGGTTGATACCTTGCAATAAAGACTATCAAGCAAGAGTCTTTGATGCCGACAGAGTTAAAATTCAAGGCGTTTTATCAGGTATTTTACGTAAATATTGATTATTAACAAAAAATAAACAACTTATGCCACATTATACCGATTATGGTGTAATATTTAAACTGGAAAATTTTATGAAAACCGATAATAAAAGCTCATTATCATCTGCCATAGCAAAACTGTTTTATCTTTTGGTTCCTGTTTTACTGGTAGTTTTCGGCGCATACTTTTTCTACCTTAAATTTTTCGTACAGAAAAACATCATCAAAACACAAGATGATATAATGATAGTAACAAAAAACATTGAAAATTATTTTGTGGGCAGAAAAATTAAAGATTTTAATTCCAATTTTATGTCATACAGCAACTTATTGCCGTTTGATTTGGAAATTAATAACTCAACGGGAGCGGATGCCGAAATTAAAAATCGTTTCGGCGGCGAAATGAAATTTATTGAATCTGTCGCCACTTTGAGTGAACAAACGCTCTATTTCGGTTTATATAAAAATCAAGAAAAATATAAGCGCGTTTATCAGGGTGTCAGTTCTTATGTTATTTTGTTTACCAAATTAAAAAAACGTGATTGCGCCGTTTTATCTATGATTGATTGGCGTCGTTTTATTCCGTTTTATTTGGGAATGGAGGCAAGCGTTCGTACACAACAACACCCGAATGACGGCTATTTTAATTTGCAGAATTTTATTTTGGTTGAAAACGTAAATCAAAAATATAAAACTAAAGATTTGGGTATTACATCGCGTACACCTTTATCTGCGGAAACAGCCAAACACGTATGCAATTGCGAAGGCAAAAATTGCACATTTGCCGTTAAATTTTTACATAATAGCCACTAATTGAAAACGTTTCAGAATTTATATATATAATAAGTTTCATAATCCGAACCGAAAGAAACCTTTTTTTCCGGCTTTTTCCCCTGCATCGGGAAACGATTGGCGTAGGCGATTGCGCCGGTTTTCGCCTCTGCAATACATTTTTTTGAAAGTTTTTCCATTGTACTTGTCAGTAAAAACAGAAACATAATATCCGTCCCCGATATATCCGATTCAAAAAAATTTTCCCTTTTAAATTGCAGATTTTTTAGTTTTCTTGCCCGCCAACAACTGACCATATAAGGAATAAAAGCATATTCTATACCGATAAAAGTATGTTCGGGAAACTCTTTTGCCAACGGCAGAAGCAGTGAGCCCCAACCGCTCCCCAAATCCATAACAAGCAAATTCTGTTTTTCAGATAAATATAAAGCCGCATCTGCCAGCATGGCCCTTTTAACTCTGCCGCAAGATGGTACTGACGGAGACGAACGCATAAATCCGGCACTGACTGTAAAATAAATAAAAACTACACTGACAATCAGGATAGCAACAACAATAAGAGACAACAACAAACTCAAAATAAAGTATAAAATTTCCATCTTTTATTTCCCTTTATTTTTTCTGCGTATTAATCCAAACGCGCCTATTTGCAACACCATCCTCCGTAAATGGTGAAATTTCCGTTCCGCCCATTTCAAGCATCAGTTTACGCATAACACCGTATGAACCGATATTGTGTTCGTTACAAGTTATCAATACACGCTCTATTCTTCTTTCGCGTGCATACTCAAAACACAATTTCAGACCATTAACGGCGTATCCTTTGCGTTGCGCCGAGGGACGAATTTGATAAGCAATATGCCCGCCGATATTTTCCAGATAAGGCGTCAAATTGTGGCGCAAATCAAATGTACCGATGTACTTATCGCCTTCAATAAGCCAATAAACCGTATGCGCAACATATCCCGGCTTTAAATTCACCCCTAAAGACTCATTTTCCGTATTGATAAAATATGTGGCAAAATTATCATCAGCCGCTTTTATCATTTTACTTACCGCATGTATTTCATATTCAGAAGGCGCATTTTTATATTCTGCCACAGCTTGTCGTACACTCGACAAATATCTCTCTTGCGGTTTGACCAATTGCAATATCATTTTGCTCTCCCACATAAGCTAAATTACCTAAATATCTGCACAATGTAAAGATTTTTTATCGTTTGATCACGGCGAATTAATAAAATATTATCGTTTTAAGATTACAATACTTGCAAAAAGGAGAATAGCCATGATGTATATGATATGCGGTTTTCTGTTCGGATGTCTGATTCCTTATTTGGCCAGACGCATTAATAAATTGTTACCGGCAACCACCGGATATATTTTGCTGAAAATTTTTATACCGACACATTATATGCCGTGGCAAAAACTTAAAGAAAATCAAAAATATATGCATTTGCTTATGCGCTATTTTATGCGCAGTATCGGTTGGGGAATTTTCACCGCTGCAATGACTTTTTTATTCTCTCAAGTTTTGGACGCTGTATTTATTAAGTATTACATTGCATTTTTATTGATTCTTCTTTTGCTGGTGGAAGTTGATAAACGAGCTATGCTTTTGCCTGATATTTTGACTCTGCCGTTATTGATATTGGGTTTTGCATATGCGTCACAAAGCGGAACATGGTTGGCTCTGCCGGAAGTCGGTTTCATCAGCATCACCGAAAACAGTGTTTTGGGTGCCGTATTCGGCTATGTTATGCCGATTGTAGCCAGTATGTTTATTGTTTGGAAGCATCCGGAAGCCTTTGGCGGCGGCGATATTAAACTCCTGTGTGCCATCGGTGCATGGGTGGGATTTGAGATAATATCCTATATTTTATTGCTTGCCTGCATTATCTTTGGCTTTTCCTGCTTAATCAGCAGAAAGAGAGTAGGCCCGTTCGGTCCGGCAATTGTTTATGCAACTCTTGTTGCCGTGCTGTTTTTCTTTGGCATTTGAAAAATTTTTTCCCGCCCTTATTGACATTACAACTTTGCAACACTAACTAAAGTATCAGTTATTAAAACTTTTATTTTAGGAGTGACAGGTATGAATATTAAACCATTACACGATAAAGTCTTAGTCAAACGTGTAGATGAAGAAGAAAAAACATCCGGCGGCATTATTATTCCGGATACGGCAAAGGAAAAACCATCCGAAGGCATTGTAGAGGCTGTCGGCAACGGTTTCAGAGCCGAGGACGGCAAAATAATCCCGATGTCAGTTAAAGCCGGAGACCGCGTTTTGTTTGCCAAGTGGTCAGGCACGGAAATCAAAGTTAACGGCGAATCTCGCCTTATCATCAAAGAATCTGATATTTTAGCAATTGTAGAATAATAAAGAAAGGTAATAAAATGGCTGCAAAAGACATTAAATTCGGTAGCGACGCACGCGCTAAAATGCTTAAAGGCGTAGAAACGTTGGCACAAACCGTTAAAGTAACATTAGGTCCTAAAGGTCGCAATGTTATGCTTGATAAATCATATGGTGCACCGAAATTAACCAAAGACGGTGTTTCGGTTGCCAAAGAAATTGTTTTGGCCGATAAGTTTGAAAATATGGGCGCACAACTGATTAAAGAAGTGGCGCAAAAAACGGCAGATAAGGCCGGTGACGGCACAACAACCGCCACAGTTCTGGCTGAATGCATTATCCGCGAAGGTTGCAAAGCCGTTGCCGCAGGTATGAATCCGCTGGATGTTAAGCGCGGTATTGATATGGCTGTCAGTGCTGTTGTTGAAGACGTAAAATCTCGTTCCAAGAACGTTCAATCTTCCGAAGAAATCGCTCAAGTCGGTACTATTTCCGCCAACGGCGACACAACCATCGGCGAATATATTTCCAAGGCCATGGAAAAAGTCGGTAATGACGGTGTTATTACCGTTGAGGACGCTAAAGGTTTGGAAACAGAATTGGATGTTGTTGAGGGTATGCAGTTTGACAGAGGCTATCTTTCCCCGTATTTTGTAACAAATCCGGAAAAAATGAACTGCGAATTTGATAGTCCGTACATCTTGCTGTATGACAAGAAAATTTCCAATCTGCAGCCGATGATTTCCATTTTGGAAGCCGTTGTTCAGTCCGGTCGCGCCTTGGTTATTATTGCCGAAGACATAGAAGGTGAAGCTTTGGCGACTTTGGTTGTTAACCGTATTCGCGGCGGTTTGAAAGTATGCGCTGTTAAAGCACCGGGATTCGGTGACAGGCGCAAAGCCATGTTGCAGGATATTGCTACATTAACCGGCGGTCAGGTTATCTCCGACGAACTCGGTATGAAAATTGAAAATGTCACATTAGACATGTTGGGTATTGCCAAGCGTGTTGAAATCACCAAGGATGATACAACCATTATTGACGGTGCCGGCGATAAAGAAACCATTACAGGCAGAGCGGCACAAATTCGTCAGGAAATTTCACAAACCACATCCGATTATGACCGTGAAAAATTGCAAGAGCGTTTGGGCAAACTTTCCGGCGGTGTTGCTGTCATTAAGGTTGGCGGCGCATCAGAGGTTGAAGTTAAAGAACGCAAAGACCGCATTGATGATGCTTTACACGCAACAAGAGCTGCCGTTCGTGAAGGTATTGTAGCCGGCGGCGGTGCGGCATTGTTATATGCCACAAAGGCTTTGGATGGTGTTAAAGCAGCCAATCAAGACCAAAATGTCGGTGTTGATATTATCCGCAAGGCTTTGCAAGCCCCTCTGCGCCAAATTGCCGAAAATGCCGGTGTTGATGGCGCGGTAATTGCCGGTAAATTGCTGGAAAGCAAGGACTATAACTACGGTTATGACGCCAGAATCGGTGAATTTACCGACATGATTAAATCCGGTATCGTTGACCCGACGGAAGTTGTTCGTACGGCCTTGCAAGATGCCGCATCTGTCGGCGGTTTGTTGATTACAACCGAAGCCATGGTGACGGAAATTCCGGAAAAGGAATGTCACTGCGGTGACGGTGCGGCGGCCGCAGGCGGCATGGGCGGTATGTATTAA
>JAFVBT010000099.1 GCA_017479785.1 Alphaproteobacteria bacterium | reverse complement strand
CTCTCCGACTGGTAAATGGTGGTTTTTAAGTCCTTATGCTGAATTTCCAATACAAATGGAAGTTGATGGACAGCTATACACCTTCCCTACTGTTGAACATTATTATCAGGCGATGAAATTTTATGCATCAGATGAGCGCTTCCGTACAATCTTAAATTTAAAAAATCCTGATGAGGCTCGCATTATTACCAAAACACCGGAATATAAAATAAATCGCAGATTGGATTTTGATAAAAATAAATTTGCTGTTATGGAAAGAGGATTACGAGCAAAATTTACGCAAAATCAGAAAGCCGCTGAAATGTTAAAAGCGACAGGAAATGCTGTTTTAATAAAGTCTTGTCCGGTTTGTTATAAATGTGGGTTTGGAATTGGAAGCGGTCAAAATTGTATGGGAAAAATACTGATGCAAATTCGTGAGGAATTGCTAAGCTCGTAAATTGCGAACAAAGCATCACCAATACAAACAACAGCCTGTAAAACGGCTGTTTTTTTCTTTTTAAATCAGATACTTAACTGAGTTCGGATGTTGTGTTTTTGAAAATAGCTGTTTTGGGAAATTTTACTAACTCGTTGTAGTAACAATGCAATAAAATCAAGCAGCTATAAATTAAGGTTGACAAATTTCATAAAATTCCATAAAATATGGTTATAGTCACTAACTATAGGGAAGCGAATATAAAATGAACGTTTCAGATGAAAAAACGGTCCAAAAGTTACAAGAAAACTTCCAAAACTATAAAAATTTTCGCCGTAAAAATGAGTTTAATTTACAAAAAGAAATCTTAGAATATCAGAATGAAGCAGATGAGTATCAGGCTCAAGGTGACCAATGGAGTGTGAATGAAATACAAAAGAGCATTAAACAAACGGAAGACACTTTGCAGAGGCATAAAGATTTGTCGCAGTATGTGCGTGAGCCAACGTTAGAGGATTATGCATATCGACGTGATCAATATGCGAATTTTGCAAAAACCATTCAACAATTTGTCAGCGAAGATGAGTTGTTATGCTTTCACGGCACAAATATAGCCGCAACTAAACATATTTTGGAAAGCGGAACCGTTAGTTCGGGAGCTTCCAGATTAGGATATCACACAAGTTTTGATGCAAAAGGTGCAATTTCCGTTACCAGTATAAATATGGTCGATACTTCAGTCCAGAGTTATATGAATTTGATTAATGATATGTATTTACCGGCAGGCTGTTTGTTTGTTATGAAAGCAAAAGATGCTGAAGAATATGAAAGCACTGTATCCAGAATGTCTATTAAAGATGTCGATTTTAAGAGTAGTCCGGATAGATTGGTTGCAGTTGTTACAACTCCGGAAAATGTGGAACGCGTCAGTGCTTGGGCGCAAAAAGGAGGAGTTGATATGGTTAAGGTTATGACCTTTGAGGGCTTTGTAAATAATTGTCAACGATCTCATCATGAAAAAATATCCGGTTTAAGACGAAGCTCATCAAAAGTAAGTGAATATACGTAAATATGCGCACAAGTTGTGAGGTGATAAGGGTATACTCTCACATTCATTAAATGCAGGTATAGCTGTGGGTTGGTATTTACCCATGTCTGAGCAATAATTTCCCATTGACTTGGAATTTTGAGAAGAGATAATACTTTGTTAAATTTGCAAAATTATAGCTTTAAGAATGTTGAATTCTGTTATCTATATTTACTTTCTGTATAAAGCTTTTTATTTTTCATGACCGTAGTTTTGGGTTGCAACAATCGGATTACTTTTAGGTAAAAGTTTCTTAACATCTTCACGCATTATTTGTATGTTTCGCTTTTTAAAATCGACTTCGCCGCCTATATCATTCAATTGCTGAAAAAATTTTTTAAGAGGAGTTTTCGGTGTTATACTTTCTTCATATCTGTCAAGGGCTTTGTTGAACGCCTGAGCGGCCTTCCCGGCAAAAGAAAAATTGGATTGCGCAACAACCGAAAGAGTTTCGTGCGCTAGACATAACGCTTCATAATCATTTTCATCGGAGGCCAAAGCTTTAGTAAATACGCTTACAGCCTGTGGCACATTGTTTTTGTCTTTAAGTATAACATCTTTTAGCGAGCTGTAGGTATCCTCCAAAGAATATCTGCTGTTTTTTCGATATTCCGCAACTTTTTCCCAGACGCGGAAAGTTTCTTGTTTTAAATCCGGATTATCTGCCAAAATCAGAGGAAGGTCGTGAATAATGCCACACAATCCATCGCTGGATACTTTGTGTAACATAATGTTCCTTTCATAAGAACGTAATGTTTGGGATGCTTCTTCTTTTTCCATGGAGTTTTTCCTTTGTACTATTTAGTTTACTATATTTATTGTACTAAATATATCATTATTTGTCAATAAATATTTTCTGATTCAAGACGAATTGTAAATTAAAGACAAGAAAATTTATTGTGTTTCAGTTCGTAAACTGCGAGAAAGCATCGTCAATTTGGGAAATTTTACGAACTCGGTGCGGTCAATATGCAACAAAATCAAGCATTATTGAAATTTTTTTAATTTTTTTAGAAAAAATACTTGACAAAAATCGGGGGGGGTAAACTGAATAGTATAAGAAGCGATTCTTTGCATTGGATAAACTTTAACAAGGAGAAAAGAGATGAGTAAATTAAAGAGAGATGAAATAGAAAAGGAACTAAGCTTAGATGGTACTGTTACTGATATTCCATATGAAGCTTGTTCAAAATTCACATTTAAAATTGAGGAAAGTGTTTCTGAGTTAGTCGAACAAATTACCCGGAAACATAGTCCGAAATATGCACCGGAAGAACGCCATATTGATGCCGAAACGGGAGAAATATTTTTTACCGGCGGCAGACACGAAAGAACGGATAGAGAGGATGAATCCAGAAAGGATATAGATACAGTCGAAGTATATTGGAATACCAGTGGTGGTGATATTGATAATAAACCTTGGGATTTGATGGGCTCTGAAGGAAAATATGAGCTTTGGGATACAGACTTTGATTGTTATGCTTCTGTAACCGTGAAAGAAGATAAAATGAAAATAGAAACGGCTTGGAGCGGTTTTGAATATGAAATATCGCAAAATAAAAATGGCGGCTCAACGGTCGAATTTTCAGGTCCGTTAAATGCTCTTATGCGGCAAAACTTGTTACCGAAGATGACCTATGTACCGGGTACTTTGGAAGGAAAATTTGTTGATGATAAAAGTGACTTAACACCATATATGTCTATAGAAAAGTATTGCGCATTACGTGAGCAAAAAAATCATGGCAGAAAGAATGAACAAGATGTATATGGGGCTCATATCAATGCTTGTTTTAATAATGAGATTCCGGCTTTTAAGGAATGGGTAAAAATTACTGCTCAAGAGCGTAAAATCAATAATGCACAAAGGGAATTTGAAGAAGGCAGAAAAATGTCTGAGTATGTTGTAGAGAATAAGGTAGATTTAATACGTAACAGATTGGCAAAAAATAAAGAACTAACTCCTGAAATTCGTGATGGCATGGCAAAAACAAAAGAAAGCGGATATAAGCATATTTCTCGAACACCGAGTTTAAATAAAGGTGGTAGAGAAGATTAATTTATTTCGTAAGTTGCGAGCTAAAGCATCACCAATACAAACAACAGCCTGCAATATGGCTGTTTTTTCTTTTTAAATCAAACGCTTAAGCTGGTTCGAATGTTGTATTTTTAAAAACTGCGATTTTGGGAAATTTTACGAACTCGTTATGGTAAGTATGCGATACAATCAAGAGGATATGATAAACTTAGAGGTTAAAAATATTTATATTGAATCTTTTGATAAATATGCTATAATCTACTTATGGAAGAAGATAATTACATAAATGATAATGCGGAATTACTTCAACTTCTTGATAAAAAAGAAGCTGTTTTGTTATTCACACAACAGCAACCGGAAAAACAGCAAATTGATAGTCTGAAACAAGAAATAAAGTTATTACAAACTCAATTAAAAAGTAATGAAGACAGAAAAAATAAGTTGCAAGGCAGTATAAATTATCTTTCCGATGAACATAAAAAACTTGAATCTAGGCAAAATAAAGAAATAGAACAAGCAAAGCAATTTTGTGATAAACGCGACAAGATGATTGAAGCACTTCCGCCTTCTTTGAGAAAAAAAGCAAAAGACCAATTCCTAACACTCTCTCAATCTCAAGATGAATTTAATACAAAAACCGTAAAATCGGAAAAAATATCAGCTTCTGCCGGTTTTTTCGCAAGAATGCTTCACGGTAAGAAATTAGCGGAATTTGATGCGCAATTTGAGAACATCAAAAAAGATATGGAAAATGGGAAAATCGGAAATTTTGATGTTTCTGCGGATTTTTCCAGAATAGCAGATGATATAAATCATAAATATGATGCTGAGAAACAACAACTACAAAATCAAATAGGCGAAAAACAAAAAGAGCTGACACTTGTTGATGAAAATATTAACAGTGATAAAATTACATTACAAAGCAAAGAAACTTCGCTTGCTCAAAATGAAAAATCTCTGGAAGATAAAGTTAATCGGTTTTCTTCTGTTTATGATACCCATCCCTTTGTAGACACTAAAAGCATTGATCCTATTGTGCAAAAAGCAATGGATAACGGACAGATACTCGGTTCAGAAAGAGAAGTGCAGGTATTGGCTCAACTATTATCAATGGGGTGTCAGAATTCTGATATTGCAAAAGAGGTTTTATCTGCCGCTATTGATAAGGGAGCAAAATATATTATCAGTGAACAGTCACTAGGTGTGGTTGGACATTATGGAGGAGGAGTACTTTCTATTGATCGTGCTTCAATGAATCATTTAGATACTGACTCACGAAAGGTTGCAGCCATTGCCACCCTTGTTCATGAATCGCGTCATGCTTGTCAAGATACCGGCGAAGATATTATCAGAGATAATTGGGCAAATACATTTATACAATCATCCCTAAAGGAAGTAGATGCGTATTCTATTGAAGTTGCAGCGATGTACCAGATGAATCAAAAATTAGGAACTAACGTGGGCAAGGAAAATACTTGGGATAGTCATGCATATATGCTAAAAGCATTCACGGATGAATATGAGCAAAATTACGATATACATAAAGCTCTAAATAGAGCTGCTTTAGAATGGGACAAACAATACGGATACGACTACAAAACGCAACAGTATATTACCCAAAATTGGTGCCATTTGGAAGAAAGAGCTGAGACTGTTCATCCGGAAGAAATTGCGAAAAGAAACAATATAATGTATCAGGGACAACCTTATCTGGATATAGAAAAAGTTACCGAGCAAATTCTTACAATAGATAAAAGTGATTATGACATAATAATACAAAAATTAGAATCGTCCGGTAAAAAGGATGATAGCTTACAATATTTTACAGTTAAAACTCCGGAGTTCAAAAAAGATGATAAAGGTAATATCTTACAAGATGAATACGGATTTGATATTATAGATTATAAGATAACACCGCCTGCTAAAAAATTTGTTTATTCAGCCAGTACGCTGCAAACAGATTTAAGTGATGCTCGAGTTGCGTTTAATGATATGACACCACAACAACAAGGTGAGTTTATGCAACATGAATTAAGACAAGGAAAAAATTCGTTTTTGGCTAATGATACAAAACCGATTGTACCGACCAGAGAAACATCTTTTGAGAAAAGTAAAGTTACG
Organism: Alphaproteobacteria bacterium; assembly: GCA_017479785.1. Classification (GTDB taxonomy): domain Bacteria; phylum Pseudomonadota; class Alphaproteobacteria; order RF32; family CAG-239; genus RUG410. The sequence continues at coordinate 15,574 of JAFVBT010000099.1, read as the reverse complement.
CCTCTAATTCAAATTAATAAGGGGATGGAAATGTAGTTATTCACCTCGTAGGTTGCGATGTTAGCATCACCTTTTGTATTCGGCAGGCTGTTAAAAGCCTGTTTTTTTCTTTGGAATCTCCTAATAAACTCTTTCTTGACTTTAATTCTTTTTTTCATTATTTTTAGGGAAAATCACTTATTTTACCGGAGCTTTTTATGAAAAAATTATATCTTATTTTATTTGCTTTTGCTGTATTATTCGGAACAGTTTGTCAGGCGGAAGTTGTTCCGTTTTTAACCGAAGATGAAGTTCCGACTGCATCAGAATTTCTGCCTTTGCCGCCTAAAACCACCGATGCGGCTTTTTATAATGATTGGATGCGCTATGAATGGGGAAAAACCATGCGTGATACCGAGCGCGGAAAACAGGCAATTGCAGATGCCTCACATACATTGGATTATTTTTATAAAATATATTCCGAGCCGTTCGGTATGACTCTTTCAAAAGAAAACACGCCGGAAATTGCGGCTTTGATAAAGCGCTTGTTGGCCACAACCTATGTGTGTAAAGATAAAGCAAAAAGCCAGTATATGCGTATCAGACCTTTTGTACAGTTTAATGAGCCGACATCAGTTCCGGAAGATGAAGAAAAATTGCGCGCAAATTCTTCTTATCCGTCAGGACACACAACAATGGGTTGGGGAATTGCTCTTGTTTTGGCTGAAATAAATCCCGCACGGCAAAATGCTATTTTAAAACGCGGGTTTGAATATGGTGAAAGCCGTGTCATTGTAGGGTTTCACTATCAAAGCGATGTTGATCATGCGCGCATTATTACCTCGGCTTTGGTCAACAGGTTGCATGCAAATGATGAGTTTATGAAGCAACTTAAAAAAGCCAAAGAAGAATTTGATCGTAAAAGTACACAGAAAGATTGATAAAATTTAACAGTAATCGTTTGCATAAAAAAAACTCCCTTGCAGTAGGGAGTTTTTTTAGTAAGAATGATTTTTTAAAAATTAAATCATTGCCATACCGCCGTTAACGTGAATGGTTTGACCGGTGATATATTGTGCTTCATCAGAGGCCAGAAAGGCAACGGCATTCGCAATATCTTGCGCTTCTCCAAGCTTGCCTTCCGGAATTTTAGCCAGCAAAGCGGCCTTTACATCATCCGGCAAAACGTCGGTCATCGGCGTGCGAATAAAGCCCGGAGCAATGGAATTAACCGTAACACCGCGCGAACCTACTTCTTGCGCCAAGCATTTGTTCATGGCAATCATACCGGCTTTGGAAGCGGAATAGTTTGCCTGACCGGCATTACCCATAACACCGACAACCGATGCCATGCCGATAATGCGGCCGTAGCGGCGTTTCATCATACCGCGAACAACAGCGCGTGCCAATTTGAAACCGGCAGAAAGGTTAACGTCTAAAACCAACTGCCATTCTTCGTCACTCATACGCATAAATAAGTTATCACGCGTTAAACCGGCATTGTTTACCAAAATATCAATTTGACCGAATTTGGCTTCAACATCGCTGACCAAAGTTTTAACGGCTTCGGCATCACCCAGATTGGCAACAAAGCACTCTACGTGTTCACCGAATTCCGCTTTTAAAGCTTCCAAACCGGCGGCATTCATATCCGTTAAGGCCAAATATGCACCTTGGTCATACAGTGTGTGCGCAATTTTACGACCGATACCGCCGGCGGCACCGGTAATTAAAGCAACTTTTCCATCTAATCTGAACATTGTTTTTTCCTTTCATTATAAATTTTTTGCCAGTTCTTCAATTTCTTCAACAGAACCGACAGAAACAGAGTTAATTTCTTTATTGCTGCGTTTTGCAATACCGGAAAGCACGCGTCCGGCACCGAGTTCCACTAAATCTGTCACACCGTTTTGCTGCAAAAACATCATTGTTTCACGCCATCTGACGGTACCCGTAACCTGTTCAATCAGGTGCTTAATAATTTCTTTGTGATCGGTAATCGGCTCGGCCAAAACATTGGCAATTAACGGAATTTGAGCGTCATTAGATTTGACGTTCATAAAAGCGCGAGCCATTACATCAGCCGCGGGAGACATGTAAGGACTGTGGAACGGTGCGCTGACCGCCAATTTTATGCATTTGCGTGCACCGAATTCAGCCGCAATTTCTACCGCACGGTCAATGGCCGGCATTGCTCCCGATAAAACAACCTGACCATCCGAATTATCATTTGCAGCCACGCAAATGTTGTCGCCGTTGGAGCAAGCGTCAACCAGTGCTCCGACATCCTGATAAGACAAACCGAGAACCGCCGCCATGCCGCCGACGCCGACCGGAACCGCATTTTGCATAGCTTCACCGCGTATGCGCAAAAGTTTTGCCGTATCTACCAGTGAAAATACACCCGCTGTATATGCCGCAGAATATTCGCCTAAAGAATGACCGGCAACATAAGCCGCTTTCTCTTTCAAATCAATACCGAAATCTTTTTGCAAAACGTTAACAACGGCCGCTGACATAGCCATCAGAGCCGGTTGTGTGTTTGCCGTCATTGTCAGTTCGGCGTCAGGACCTTCGGTCATGATTTTATACAAATCTTGTGACAATGCATCATTAACAATTTCAAATACTTCACGAGCAGAAGCAAAATTTTCTGCCAATTCTTTCCCCATGCCTACGAATTGAGAACCTTGTCCGGGAAACACAAAAGCATACTTCATAACATACCTTTCAAAACAACTTTGTGCGAAGTGTATAGTCAACTGCGGAAAAATGTCAAGGATAACCGCTTTTTTTATTAACAAAATTAATATTTTATTGATTTTTTTCTGTTATTATTTTGCTAATTGAATTGCTTGGTTTTGAGGGAAAAATGGGAAAAAAGAAAATTGTTAAAGAGCAACCGAAATCATGGTGGCAAATTTTGTTGTGTCAAGTTATGGGAATAGTTCTTATAACCTTACCGATTTTAATGTTTATCGGTTTGGCCGATTATGATGCGGTTGATCCCTCTTTTAACAAAGCTACGTCCGAAGCAGCGAAGTTCAAAAATTGCCTCGGGGCTTTCGGGGCATATAGTGCCGATGCCATTTTAAGAACTTTCGGTTTATCTTTGATTGTTTTTTTGTTTGTTCCGATTATTTGGGGTATAAATTTGTTGCGCTACCATGCTTTTGCCGAATGTAAAATGCGCATCTTCGCGTGGTTGGTCGGTATGCTGAGTTTTGCGTGTTTTCTTGATTTGACGGCCAGTTCTTTCTTGGGAAGTTTCAGCCTTCCATATAACTTGGCGGGTGAATGGAGTCGCACATTAAGTCGTCCGCTGAATAATTATATCAGTATGTTAAATCTATCATATAATACACTGATTCTGGAAGGAATAATCCTTTTTGTGAGTTTGATTTCATTTAATTTTTCTGCCGGTATAACTTTTAAGTTTTGGTTGAAGATAACGCGCGGAATTAATGCTGTTATGCAAAAAATTGCCTCTTGGATTGTCATCGGTTTCAAAAAAATTGCCAATATTCGCAACTTTAGGGAATTTAAGGAAATTAATCCGAGCTACTTGCAAAATAAAACTTTTAACGGTGTTCGTCGGCATCGTGAACCGGTTTTTGACCACGGTTCAGACAACAATGCGATTACAGGAGCGGTGATTGAAAATAATTCTTCGCGTGTTTTGTCACGAGCGGCAACCTTACGGACAACAACGGCAAGTTCGCCGGCAACGGTGACTATGCAGCGCGGGCCGATGATTGAGATGCCGGCAAACGGTGTGTTATCTACCGGCAATTTGGCTATACAAACGGAAGCCGACGAATCTGTGGCACCTGTTGCTAAAAATGCCAGTTTCAATCCGACGTTTGATTTCATCGGTGGAGAAAATCCGGCAAATCAAAATCAGAAAAAAGCAATTCGCAAAATTTCGCCGGAAGAGATATACAAGACGGAAGGGGTGCGTAATTTTTCCGGTAAGGTAAATACAGGAGAAAAACCTATCGTTGCACAACAAGAAGAACTCTTAAATGTGCCTAAGACTGCCGGACATTCCGTTGCCGCAGTGCCGCAAACACAGATGCCTTCAGGCAATTCAAGTGAAACTCGGTTTGGTGCACCAACGGTAAAAGAAGCACAGTCAAAAAAACATTCTTCTTCTCAGGAATATATGTTGCCGGATGTGAATTTATTATCTGTACCTAAAGAAAATGCACAAATTGCCGTTGACGAAAATGCCCTAAAGGCGAATGCCGTTCAATTGGAACAAGTGTTGAAAGATTACGGAATCCGCGGTGAAATCGTCAAAGTTCGTCCGGGACCTGTTGTTACATTGTATGAGCTTGAACCGGCGCCCGGAATTCGTACGGCACGCGTTATCGGTTTGTCTGACGATATTGCACGTTCAATGTCGGCGACATCGGTGCGTATGGCGGTTGTCAGCGGACATAACACCATAGGTATTGAACTGCCGAATGTGAACAGGCAAACGGTTTGGTTGCGTGAGTTATTGGAAGATACGGAGTTCAAAACAAGTAAAAATATTTTGAATGTGGCGCTCGGTAAAGATATCGGCGGACAACATGTTTATGCCGATTTATCTAAAATGCCGCACTTGTTGGTGGCCGGTACAACCGGTTCCGGTAAGTCCGTCGGTGTTAATTCCATGATATTATCGCTTTTATATCGTATGACACCGGAGCAATGTAAATTTATTATGATTGATCCGAAACAGCTTGAGTTTTCAATGTATAACGGCATACCGCACTTATTAACGCCGGTTATTACCGATCCGGCCAAAGCGGTGGTTGGCTTGAAATGGGCAGTACAGGAGATGGAAAGCCGTTATCGTTCAATGGCATTGTTAAATGTTCGTAATATCAGCGGATATAATAAAAAAGTTGCCGAGATGAGTAAATCGGGCAAGGAGTTGAAGAAGACCATTCAGACCGGATTTGATAAGGAAACCGGCAAACCGATTTATGAGGAACAGGTTATTGATACCGCACCGATGCCGTATATTGTTATCGTGGTTGATGAAATGGCCGATTTAATGTTGGTTGCCGGCAAAGAAGTTGAAGCGGCAATTCAACGTTTGGCACAAATGGCGCGTGCGGCCGGTATTCACTTGATTATGTCAACACAACGACCGTCGGTTGATGTCATTACCGGTGTGATTAAGGCGAATTTCCCGAGCCGTATCAGTTTCCATGTTACAACGCGTGGAGACAGTATTACCATTTTGGGTGAAAAAGGTGCGGAACAGCTTTTGGGTATGGGCGATATGCTGTATATGCCGTCCGGTTTAAGACCGATACGTATTCACGGATGTTTTGTTCCGGATGAGGAAGTGGAAAAAATCGTTGAGTTTATTAAAGAGCAGGGCGAACCTCAGTATGTAACGGAAGTGACGGCCGGCGAATTGAACAGCAAAGATTCCGGTCCTGTCTTTGATAAAGGAGAATTCGGGGCCGGCGATAGTGAAGAAGATTTATATCGTCAGGCCGTTGATATCGTGCGTACGGATAAAAAAGCCTCTACCAGTTATATTCAGCGTAAATTGCGCATCGGCTATAATCGTGCCGCCAATTTGATTGAGCGAATGGAGCAGGAAGGTGTTGTCAGCCGACCGGACCATGTCGGACGACGTGAAGTTCTCGGTGTGGATTAGATTAAAAAAACATTGCAAGTTATCGGCACTTAATTTAAAAATTATAAGAGAGTATTATATAAAAGTATGCTCACAAGATTATTAAGCGATAACAACGGAATGAGTTATGTCTGAAAAAGCAAATATCGGTACCATTGCGGCTATTAACGGCGGTGTAATTGAGGTCTTTTTTTCGCAAACACTACCGGCCGTGTATAATGAGTTAAAAATCGGTTCCTTATCGGCCGAAGTTCAAGGGTATATTGACGAACACACGGTGCGTGCCTTGGTTATGGGACCGACAAACGGTTTATCACGCAATATGAAGGTGACAGATACGGGGCATCCGATTGAAGTGCCTGTCGGGAATCAGGTTTTGGGGCGTATGTTTAATATGTTCGGTGAACCGATAGATAAAAAAGCGGCTCTGAAAAATGTGTCCTACCAGTCTATTCACGCCGAGCCGTTGCCGCTTAACAAGCGTCGGACAACGCCGGAAATTTTTATATCCGGTATCAAAGCCATTGATTTGCTGGCACCGATGGAACGCGGCGGAAAAGCCGGCTTGTTCGGGGGTGCCGGTGTCGGTAAAACGGTTTTGATTACCGAACTGATTAACAATATGGTCGGCCGCTATGAAGGTGCCAGTATTTTTTGCGGTGTCGGCGAAAGATCACGTGAGGGTGAACAGCTTTATCGCGAAATGCGAGATGCCGGTGTTTTGGATAAAACGGTGATGGTGTTCGGACAGATGAACGAGGCGCCTGGGGTGCGTTTTCGGGTTCCGCTGACCGGATTAACCATGGCCGAATATTTTCGCGATAAAGAGAAAAAAGATGTTTTGTTTTTAGTGGATAATATCTTTCGTTTTGTGCAAGCAGGTGCTGAAGTTTCCGTTCTGTTGGGACAAATTCCGTCACGTGTGGGATATCAACCTTCTTTGGGAACGGATATTGCCGATTTGGAAGAACGAATCGCCTCAACGGAAAATGCGGCAATTACTTCCATTCAGGCAGTGTATGTGCCGGCTGATGACTTTACCGATCCGTCGGCGGTGCATACTTTTTCGCATTTGTCTTCCAGTATTGTGTTATCACGCGCCAGAGCCGCGCAAGGATTATACCCGGCCGTTGATCCGTTGGCTTCGGCTTCCAATATGTTAACGCCGCAAATTGTCGGTGAACGGCATTATAAAACGGCAATTGCCGTTCGGAAATGTTTGGCGGAATATGAAGATTTAAAAGATATTATTGCCATGCTCGGGTTTGATGAGTTGCCGGAAACTGACCAACAAACCGTTTTAACGGCACGTAAGTTGGAACGTTTTTTGACACAACCGTTTGCCACAACTTATCAATTTACGGGTATGGAGGGTCGCTCGGTTGATTTGGAAAAAACAATCAGCGGTTGCGAGCGTATTCTTTCCGGCGAATTTAATTATCTGACGGAAAATGACTTCTTTATGGTTGGGGATATTGATGAAGTTGTTGAAAAAACAAAAGATAAAAAAGCGGTTTACGAAAAAGCCTTGAAGGAGGAAACCGCCGAATGAAGTTTGTTATCTGTACACCGTTAGGCTCTGTTTTACAAACGGATGTTGTAAAAGTAACACTTGAAACTCTTGACGGGTATCATACGTTTTTGCCGCGTCATGTGGATTATGTTTCAACGATGGGGCCTAATATTATTACATACACAACAACAAATAACGAGCAAAAATATGCCGCTTGTCACCACGGAATTGTCGTTAAAAAAGGTGATGAAGTGACGGTGACGGCACAAAATGCCGTTTTGGGGGATTCTTTGGATGAATTGGAAGATGTTATCAACCACGAATTTAAGCAAACCGAAGAACAGCGAAAAGAACTTAACACGGCAATGGCCAGATTGGAACTCGGTTTGGTACGCGGTTTCGGTCGGTTGAATAAGGAGAGTAGTGATGGCTGACTTGCATACCTCTCATGAGCGTCAGATTAAAGACGAATTGATGCGTAAGGCGGAACTTTTAAAAAAACGCTCCGACAGGGCGTGGCGCGCTAATTTCGGAATGATTGCTTCGTTGGGTGGTGTAATTATCGTACCTATTTTGCTTGGCTTGTTTGCCGGCTCTTATTTGGATAAGGTCTTGCCGCAACGCTTTTCGTGGCAACTGTCTTTGTTGTTTATCGGGTTCGTTTGGGGATTTTTCAATGCCTATTTGTGGATAAAAGTTGAAAATGAAAAAATTGAAAGAATAGGGAGAGATAAAGATGACGGATAATGCAATGCTTGTTATGTGGCAAGAGGCACAGTGGATTGATATGATTATCGCCTTTATCTGCGGTGTTGTGGTTGGGTTTATATATTTGCAGAGTTTGCGTTGGAGTGTTAATCACTGGCCGGAATATAAGCATAAATATGTAATGTATACGTTGACGGCCTTAGCACGAATATCCTTATTTTTTGGTATTTTGGCTTTGGTCGCACATAGAAATGCCGTTATCGTGATTATATATTTGGCCGCATTTTTGCTGACCAGATTTATTTTTCTGATGGCGGAAAGAAAAAATTTTGGTCCTGATTGATAGATAAGGAGAAAAATAAGATTATGCCGCAGTTTAATTTTGCAAATTGGTTGGATTTACCGTATGCCGAAAAAAGCATCGGTTTGGAAAACTATGATGCAATTAAATTGATTTCTTTTGACGGATGGGCCGTTAATGTTACAATTTTCAACAGTTGGATTGTGATGGCAATTATAGTGATTGTGTCGTGGTTGGCAACGCGGCGTTTATCATACGGAAAACAAGTTTCAAAATTGCAAACGGCGCTTGAGGCACTTGTTTTGTGGTTGCAAAATGAGGCTAACGAGACGAGCGGCTCGCGCAACAATCAATATTTGGGGATGGCGCTTGGTTTATTCAGTTTTATCTTGGTGGCAAATTTGCTGACATTTATTCCGTGGTTTAAGCCGCCGACAGCATCATTGAGCACAACTATGGCATTGGCATTGGTGGTATTTTTGGCCAGTCCTTATTTTTCGATTCAGAACGCCGGCGTTAAGGGATATTTGCGCAAGTTTATTGAGCCGATACCGCTGATGCTGCCAATGAATGTATTTAGTGAGTGCTTTTCTATTTTTGCAATGGGATTGCGCTTGTTCGGAAATATGTTAAGCGGTGTGATGTTTGGGGCTATATTGAGTGCATTTATCCCATTTATTGCGCCGTTAACGATGCAAACACTCGGATTATTAACAGGAACTATTCAGGCATATATTTTTGCCTTGTTGGCGGTGGTTTATACTTCTGCCGTTAAGGAAGAAATAAAGCCGGAAATTTAATTAAGGAGGATAAAAAATGGATGCTTATGCAATAATAGGGGCGGCTTCGGTTATCGGGGCGTGTGTATGTATGGGAATCGGCAGTATCGGTTCTTCTTTGGGTGAAGGCTATGCCGCCGCGGCAGCACTGCAGGCAATGGCTCAGCAACCGGATGAAGCCAGCCGAATTCGTTCAACAATGTTTGTTTCTTTGGCGATGATTGAGACAACGGCGTTATATGCGCTGTTGATTGCCTTTTTAATTTTATATGCAAATCCGTTTTGGAACTATGCTGTCAGCCAATAGAAATTCTGTCTGGAGTGACGATGGGGATTGATTTATTTACATTAGCGGCACAGGTTATAAATTTAATCATTCTGCTTTTCTTGTTGCGTAAGTTTCTGTATATTCCGGTTTTGAAAGCCGTTGAAACCAGACAGAAACTAATTGCCGATGAATTGGCAAGCGCGGCACAGGCGCGTGCATCTGCGCAAAAAGAAGAGGCAAAATGTGCGGCAAAATTACGCGAGATTGAAACGCAGAAACAAGCTGTGTTGGATAAAGTGCAAAAAGAAGCACAACAGCTTGCGGCAAAACTCGGCGAGGAAGCACAGGTGCAATATAAACAATCTCAGCAAAAGTTGAACGAAAAGCTGAAGGCTGAGCATAGAAATTTTGATGTCAGCGTGCAAAGTTTGGTGGTTAAATATTTTGAACAGTTTGCCGATAATGCTTTAAAGCAAATTGCTGATGCCGATTTGAATGTCTTGGCCGTGCGGCAGTTTATGCAAAAATTGAAAGCTCTGTCCGACAACGAGAAAAAATCTTTTGTTGCGGCTTATCGTGTTCATAATAATATAAACGTTAAATCAGCAAAAGTTCTTCCGGATGAAATGAAAAAAAATCTTGAAAATTTGCTTAAACGGGAACTGAAATTAAATGATTCAACGATATTTGAATATAAAATTGCAGAAGAACTTATTTGCGGTTTGAGTGTCGTAGCGGGAGAACAAATGATTTCATGGAATTTACAGTCCTATCTTCAAGAATTCAGAAATAACTTAAATAAAGAAGTGGTAAAAATACTAAACAGAGGTTGATATGGTTAATGCGGAAAAGACATTTGCGGCAATCGGCGAAAGCATAGAAAATACCCGCGCCGTTTTAAAAACAGAGGAAGTCAGTTTGGTGCAATCAATTTCTGCAGGCACGGCAATTGTCAGCGGTTTGGAAAATGCGCAAATGGATGAGTTGTTGCTGTTTCCGAATAATGTTTTGGGTATGGTACAAACCTTGAATCGCAATTCTGTCGGTGTTGTTTTTTTGGATAATCCGGATCAGATTAAAGCCGGTGACAGGGTGGTGCGTACCAAAAGAGTTTTGGATGTGCCTGTATCCGATGAATTACTGGGGCGCGTGATTGACCCTCTCGGTAAGGTTTTGGATGGTAAAGCGCCGTTAACAACGCAGTTGCGCCGACCTGTTGAAGCACCGGCTTTTCCGATAATGGAACGTGCGCCGGTGGATACACCTTTGCAGACCGGCATTAAAGCCATTGATGCTTTTACGCCGATTGGACGCGGTCAGCGCGAACTTATATTAGGTGACAGACAAACCGGTAAAACGGCGATTGCTCTTGATACTATGATTAATCAGAAAGACAGCGGTGTTATCAATATTTATTGCGCCATCGGGCAACGAAACTCTGCCGTTGCGTCGGTTATTGCCGATTTGGAAAAATACGATATTATGAGCCAGACGATTGTTGTTGTTGCGGCCGGCAACGATGAAGCCGGTATGCAGTTTGTTGCGCCTTATGCGGCAACAACCATCGGCGAATATTTTATGGAACAGGGAAAAGATGTTCTGGTGGTTTATGATGATTTAACCAATCATGCACGGGCATACCGGCAAATCTCTTTGTTGTTGCGTCGTCCGCCGGGACGTGAGGCATTTCCGGGTGATATCTTTTATATTCATTCCAGACTTTTGGAAAGAGCTACGCATTTACGTTTGGAGTTGGGCGGCGGTTCTTTGACGGCTTTGCCGATTGTGGCAACGGAAGCCGGCAATATTTCTGCTTATATTCCGACTAATATCATATCCATTACCGACGGGCAGATATATTTATCGGCATCGCTTTTTCAGAAAGGGATTATGCCGGCAATAGATACGGGAAAATCCGTTTCGCGTGTGGGGGGAGATGCTCAACTTCCGGCATATAAGTCTTTGGTCGGACCGCTGAAACTTTTTTATGCGCAGTTTGAAGAATTGGAATCTTTTACCAAATTCGGTACGCAGTTGGATAAGGAAACGCAAAAACGTATTCAGCGCGGGCAGGCCATTCGCCGCATTTTGGAACAGCGTCAATATCATACTTTTTCGGCTGCGGACCAAATTGCCGTTTTTACGGCCGTTAATGCCGGCTTGTTTGATGGTTTGTCAGCCGACAAAACCGTGAAGGCGCAGGAAGTTGTTTTGGATGTTTTCCATGCTCAGTTTTCAAAAGAAATTACCGATATTGTTGAGGCTAAAAAACTAACCGATGCACAAATTGAGGCAATGATAAAGGCATTTCAAAATGCTTTGACGGAGTAGAAGTATGTCGGCGGAAGCACTGCAAAAAAGAATTAAAACGACTCAAGAGTTGCGCGATATCGTCAATAATATGAAGATGTTGTCATCGGTAAGTATTTGGCAATATGAGCGTGCAAATAAAGCACTGGATAAATATCGCCGCAATTTGCGCAATGCTTTTCATGCTTTGATGTTACACGGCATGGAGCCGCAAGCGGCTGCCGACAACGGCGGGGTTGCGCGATATTTGTATATATTAATCGGCACCGATAATGGTATGGTCGGCAAATTTAATAAGGAAATTATAGAAAAAGTTTGTGCCGATATGCATGTGCGGAAACAACAGCGTAATGATGTTCTGTTTTTGGTGATTGGTAAGCGATTGGCGGCTTTGGCAGAGCAAGCGGGCTTGAATGTTTATTATTCGGCCGGAATTTCAAATTCGGTTAAAGTTGTCAGTTCAATGGCCGAGAGTATTTTGCTTAAAACAGATGAGGCTGTTTTTCGCGAACGAATAAATCATGTTTCGGTATATTTTCACCGGCGAGTCAGTAATACATCCGTTGCTTTGGATAATCGTCAGATTATGCCGTATGACAAAAGTATGTGGAAAAATATGCGCGATAAAAAGTGGGAAACCAATAATTTCCCGATGATTTCGGAGGATAAGAAAAAATTGTTTTCTATGTTGCTGAGAGAGGCTTTACTGATTGTTTTCATACGGCTTCTGAATTCGTCTTTGGCGGCTGAGCACTACACACGAATGACCAATATGCAGGAGGCCGAGAAAAATATTGATGAGAACCTGGAACGGATGAATTTAGCTTATCAGCAACAACGTCAGGAAAATATTACCGACGAGCTGATAGATGTTATTTCCGGTGCGGAGGCTATGGCATAAAAAAACTCCGGATACAATGGTGTATCAGGAGTTTTGAAGTTTGTTACTTTTCCTTACGCGGCGGTCTGTCAAAAGTGTGTTTCGGCAGAGCGGCGCTTGCTTCTTTTTGTTTCTCTTTGGCAATTGCCTTTCGTGAGGCTGCACAACCGCATTCCTCACCCGGTGCCAAAATACGCGTGCAATAACTGCAGTAAGTGACACCATTTGTGGTAATTGTTAATTCCATAAGCTAAAAATTTTATGAGTTAATAATTGATTGGTTGTTTTGGGTGTAACAAAACAAACTTAATTTGTCAATAAAAAAAGACTGACATTTGTCAGTCTTGCATTTTTAAAGCGGCGGAATATTAATTTGCGCGATGTATCCCGGTTTTATTTTGGTTGTGCTGTAATGCATATTACCGGTTTCAATGATATAGCGTTCGCGTTGTGTCCACTTTGCCGCGGTAGTATAAAAATCTCGGGCGATAACTTCTTCATTGCGCGGGTTCATAATGTATAAAACACAACCCTGATGCGGTTCGGCAATACCGCAACGACTACGCCCTGCCGGAACATCCTGGTTAAAAACAATTCCGTCTAAGCCTCTTCTGGATACGGATTGCGGTGCCGGAGACAATAAATAACTTAAAATAGCACCGGCCAAAGCAGCTATGCCCAATAACAAAAGCACAGACTTGTTTTTAAGTAAATCTGATATTGTTTCCTGATTTTGCGGCATCATATCTTCTTCTGTGATAAAACGGATATTTTCAACACTGCCGTTGTTGGCAAAATATGTATCATCATCGGTTGTGTAATTATTTTCAATATCTCCGGTGTTGTTAATTTTTGTTGGTGTGCCATAAGCAACAGGTGCCGAATCCGGTCTTCTCGGACGTTTTATTTTACGAATCTTGCGTGGTGCATTTTCAAATTGATTGCCTTCCATTTTTTGCCTCTGTTATTTATATTTTGTTTTTAATTTTTTCGTTTGTTTTCAGTGTACGAATAAGTCTCGGCACCATGAATATTATGGTTTCAGATTTCGGGGAACTGATGCCGAATAATTCATTCGGTAAGCCGATAATTAAGAAATTTTCTCCTAATTTATTACGAATTTTGAAATTTGTAACCTGTCCGTTGGTTTCTTCCAACGTGACATCCGTGAATATCTCATTACCTTTTTCCAACGAAGCCTTTGCCAGAATGGACATGCCATAGGCATTGGCCTTAGGTCTGGTGCATTTTCCGATATCAAAACGTGCCAACCATAAATTCGGTACAACGAATTTACCTTCCGAAACAAGTTCCACACGTGCCTGACTTCCCAAAAATTGCTGCAGTTTTTCAACTGATATTTCATTTGTGGTTGTCAATACACGGCCGATAACACCTGTTTGCGCTGTTGTAATGGTTCCGAAATCAAAAGATACCAATAATTCCCGCCATTCAATATCGCTTTTCTGATCAAACGGATACAAGCGGAAAATGTTGACATCATAAGCAACAAGTGTCGGACTGTTTTCAAAGAAGTTAATCAGCTCAACCATTTTGTTTTTGGTTTCAACGTCTGCGTCAAATGTTATGGAGTAGTCTGCCCAGTTTGTTACAATATCTGTAATGCCCGCACCGCGAATCACATCCAATAACCCTAAAATAATCGGGCGGGAAGGCGGTGTGTATAGCGTCATATTGGCACGACGACTCAATGTCAGGATTTTATCTTTGGCATTGTAGGCATAATAAATTCCGGCGGAATCCGTAATCATTTTTATAACTTCGGAAAATTCACCTTTTAAGTCTTCGGCAGAAATGCTGGTATATGGTCCGTCTGAAGAAGAAACGCGAATTTCCGCATCTTTAGTTAATTTGGCAATGGCTTTTTCTGCCGGCATCATATCAAAAGTAAACCCGGTAACTTCAAAACGCGGCAGAGGGTCATTTTGACCGTTTCTTTCCAATTTGAAGGCTGATTTGATATATGGCAGAGTCAATACCATTTGTTGAGTGTTCCAATTCACATTACAACGTAACGGTGTTTCCAAGTCTAATGCATTTGCACCTTCGGTTGTTCGTATCATACGAGGATCTTGCGGTTCTTTAAATTCAACACTTGCCGTATCAAGCACCTGCATATCTTCAGGCATAACAATATCCTGAGCTTGGGCATCCGTTAAGATGTCTTCATTATGAATGCAAGCCGTTAAACTGAGAACTGCGGCAGAAAGAAGGCTTAGGTATTTAGCTTTGGAAAATATCATCATTTGCCGGTCTCCTTATTTTTTTTTGCATTTTCTTTTTCGTTTTCGGCATTTTGTTCAGCCATAAGTTTATTCATCAGCTCGTCAATATTCATACCGGCACCGACGGTCGGATCAACCGACTTATCAAAGTTACTCATAACTTCATTTATTTTGGCGGTTTCATTCGGATCCGGTTTCAACATTTCAGGAGATTGATTGTTCGTCAATTCTTGTTGATAAATAGACAGGTTGCGTTTCAGTGCTTCAATACCGCCGGAAATTCTTTTGGCAACATAAGGATGTAATTCAGTATGTTCAATGATATAATTTCCCGTGTCACATATTTCTTCCAGAACATCCAAAATATACGGATAAAATTTATATTCTTCCATAGCAATATTGCCCATACGTACGCATCTGGCCGCAATGCGGGAAATGGTACGATCATAGTAATCAATCAGTACAATGTAATTATCTACATACCAAAGAGATTCTTTTGAAACTGTTGCGCTGTTTTGTTCTGCCATTTTATATCCTTTGTTATCGCCATTTTAATCAAAGCCTGTTAATTTGTAAATAATTTTTTTCAGCAATTCTCCGTGTCTTTTTTATTCTTTTTTTGTTACCGGATTGCCGTTTTCATCCACATATTCCCACTCGGTGCCGTCGTTATCGGTTACCGGGTTGCCGTTCTCGTCCACATACTCCCACTCGGCATTATCATCGTTGGTTACCGGATTGCCGTTTTCATCCACATATTCCCATTCGGTGCCGTCATTATCGGATACCGGATTGCCGTTTTCATCCACATATTCCCATTCGGTGCCGTCGTTATCGGATACCGGATTGCCGTTTTCATCCACATATTCCCATTCGGTGCCGTCATTATCGGATACCGGATTGCCGTTCTCGTCCACATATTCCCACTCGGTGTCGTCGTTATCGG
>JAFVBT010000098.1 GCA_017479785.1 Alphaproteobacteria bacterium | reverse complement strand
GTAATCTGCTGCTGTTGGGGGTTATTTGGGCAGCCACAATGGGTATTGTTACCGTGCGACACAATTTGGTCGGTAAACAGATAGATTCGCTGCTGTCTGAGATATATAATAAAACAGCCGAAATCGGATGGGGTTTGGATGATATTACCGTAGAAGGACGCAAAAAAACAAGCAAAGATGCTGTTTTGCAAGCCATCGGGCTTAAGCGCGGCGATAATATCTTGGAAATAGACTTAAAGGATGTATATGTCAAAATAAAAGCACTTCCTTGGGTGAAAGAAGCCGTTGTGACACGTCGCTATTTTCCGAATGTTATTCATATCAGTCTTCAAGAAAAAAACGTAAAGTCAATATGGCAGTATAAAAATGAATTTTATCCGATTGATGAAGATGGAAAAATTATAGAAAGCGAATATGTACCCGAGAAAAATTTATTGCAAATTGTAGGCGAGGGTGCTCCGGAACATTTTAATGAATTAATTAAAACAATTGAAAACGACAAAGAATTGGTACAACGCTTGAAAGCGGCAAATTTTGTTTCAAACAGACGCTGGAATTTAATATTTGATGATGTGGAAAAAGGTGTTACGGTAAAAATGCCGGAAGAAAATTTTGCCGATGCGTGGAAAAAATTGGTAAAATTAGATAAAACACGCGGTATTCTTAAACGTAAATTAACTTTCATTGATTTAAGATTAAAAAACAAAGTTATTGTCCGTATCAATAATAAGGATAATGACACACAAGATAAAGAGCGCTAATTCTATTTGTGAAGGAAATTAAGGTGAATCGTTCTACAATTGCCGCATTGGATATCGGCTCGTCCAAAGTATGTTGCGTAATCGCTCACGTCAGTAAAGACAAGAAAATTAAGATTGTCGGCTATGGTTATAATGCTTCTAACGGCATTAAAAACGGCGTAATCACCGATATCAATCAGGCAACAATTTCCGTGTGCAGTGCGGTTGAAGATGCCGAACAAAAAGCCAATGAAGGAATAGATAGCGTTATCTTAAATGTTTCCGGTGATAAAACAACAAGTGCTTTGCATAGCGCGGAAATATCATTACGCAAAAACAAACCGATCAGTGATATAGATTTGAATAAACTGCAAGCCAAAGGTGTCAGTCGTGTTAATGTTGAAAATAATGAATTGATCCATTGTCTTTTTACCAACTATCGTGTGGATAAAGGTGAGGAAGTTAAAGACCCTCTGAATATTTATGGCGAAGAATTGGCTGTTAATATTTTGCTCGGTATGTATCCGCAAATTCAATATCGCAATTTATCATCGGTTGTAGAAGCCGCACATTTGGGAATTGATAATCGTATTCTAACGGCATATGCGTCCGGATTGTCTTGTTTGGTTGAAGACGAGCGCGAGTACGGGGCCACAATAATTGATATCGGCGGCGGAACGACCAGTATGGCAACTTTTCGCAGCGGTTATCCGGTTGCATTTTCCACATTGCCGGTCGGCGGTATAAATATTACGCGTGATATCACACAGGGCTTAACAACCTCTTTTGAACATGCCGAAGATTTGAAAATTCGCTGCGGTTGTGCTTTCGGTGTTTCACATGATCAATATGAAAGCATAAATGTTTATCCTTTGGGTGAGGAAGATGACAGTTCCATCAGACAAATGCATCGCTCGGATTTGATAAAAATAATTTCGCCGCGTGTGGAAGAAATTTTTGAACTTGTGGGTAAAAAATTGGATGCGCACGGCTTAAAGAATAAACAGAACCACCGAGTCGTTTTAACCGGCGGTTGCAGTATGCTTCCGGGGATTCGCGACGTGGCAACGCTAATCTTGGATAAACAGGTGCGCTTGGGTGGCCCGCGTAATTTACCGGGAATTTCGGAAAAATTGTATAATAATCCCGTTTTTTCAACCGCTATAGGAATGCTGCTTTTCGCGGCCAATAATTCGGAGCGAAAACCGCAAAAAATTATTACGCGCAGCAACAGTGACGGCGGAAAACTGTCTAAAATATTTAGTTGGATTCGGCAGAATTCTTAAAATTGGTAACTAAAACTTAATTTATTTCCTTTAAACTGCAGATAAATATGAAACTTTATCAGCAGGAGAAAAAATAAATGTCAATAAATTTAGGTGTTGCGGAAACAGCCGTATCTTATTTGAAACCACGTATAGCAGTTATCGGAGTCGGCGGTGGCGGCGGTAATGCCGTCAATAATATGATAGCCGAGAATCTGGAAGGTGTTGATTTTATTGTTGCTAATACAGATGCACAGGCATTGGCTCATTCTTCGGCTAGTCAGAAAATTCAACTCGGCTTGGAAATTACCCAAGGTTTAGGCGCCGGTGCACGTCCGGAAATAGGCAAAATGGCCGCAGAAG
>JAFVBT010000097.1 GCA_017479785.1 Alphaproteobacteria bacterium | reverse complement strand
TTGCTGTTCCCGTTTGTACGCAGTGCAATTGCCAATAACTTGTCGGCCGCAGGCTTGCCGCCGATTATGTTAAACCCGATTGATTTCGTTGGTTTATACAATGCCAAAAAGGCTAAAGAAGCTGAGTTGGCCGCACAGAAATCTGCTTAAAGAATTGAGGGGATAGAATTTTGCGCTTAGCTCTCTATCAACCCGATATTCCGCAAAACACAGGCACGCTTCTGCGATTGGGAGCGTGCCTTGATATATCTTTGGATATTATTGAACCATGCGGTTTTATGTTTAACGAAAAAGCCATGCGGCGCGCCGGTATGGATTATCTGGAGTTTTCAAAGTGCCGTCGCCATAATTCATGGCAGGATTTTTTGGAATATCGTCAGCAACATCCAGAAGAGTACGGGCGGATTGTTTTGTTAACAACGCATGCTGATAAGTCTTTTGTGGATTTTGAATTTAAAGCGAATGATATTATCTTAATGGGGCGGGAAAGTGCAGGTGTGCCGGATAATGTGCATCAAACGGCCGATGCACGTTTACTCATTCCGATGAATCCGCAGGCACGTTCCATTAATATGGCGGTTTCCGCGGCAATGGCGGTTTCGGAGTGCTTACGGCAGATAAACGGATTTCCGAAAATCGATAAATAAAAACAAAAAACGTCCCGATAGATGGGACGTTTTTCGTGTCGAAAACATTAGTGAAGTTATGCAGACTTGTGCAATCTCTACCCATGTTCTTTCGTTTAGAAAAGATGTAAAGAACTTTTATTGTTCTTATCCTTCATCCTTCTTTTGGCTCGATCCGTAGAAGCCAAGCCGTTGCGGATTTCTGCAGGCTTGCGGCTTTGCACAATTCCTACCTTCGTCTTTTTGTTTAGAAAAGATGTAGAGAATTTTTTTTGTTGTTGTCTGTCTTTGACACGTTTTTCCTCCATCTTTCTTCTGATTTTTTCTTCAGGAGTCAGGCATTCCTTGTTACGAATCTCTATAGGCTGTTTCGGCTGCGGAGGCTGAGGTTTCGGTGTGGTCATGACCGGCACCAAAGTCAGAATGAGTATGCTTAACATATGGCCATATTTTTTAGTTGAACATCACTTATACTGACCGAACCGGCGCAAACCGTTTACCGTATCTTTTGGGCCGTATGTCACGCCGCCGATGGTGAACGTGCCTTTCACCTCATCCATTTTGGAAATGGAGGCAATGGAAACAACTTTCACCTCGCCGGTTGAAATCTTATAGACGGCAGCCTTCTTTTTGCCTATGGGCTTATAGAAGGCGTAGAACGGATTGTTTGCCGCTTTCTCGGACACCGGACAATACCGCAAGGCAATTTTCACCAGACAGATCTGGCCTTCAGCTCCTTCGATTCCGCGCTCCTGCAACACTTTTTTAATTTTCTCGTTGGCGCAATGCTCATTGACACGACGCAAATCAATACCTTTTTTACTCATAAGCAAAAAGTTTTTAGTTAATAAAAATAAATTAATTATATCACACTAAATCGGAATGTAACACGGTCTGAAATGAAAATCAAGTAAAAAATGACAAAAATTATTTTTTGCACGAATCAAATAAGTCAAGCTGCTGATTATATTCTTTGGTTTTTATGCCGCCTATACCGAGTAATGAATGGAAAATGTTATCGTGTGATACCGAATTTTCGGTACTTTTTATGAGACATTGTTTGTCTAAATTTAGGTTACCCAAGGTTTCATCTTCCGCCCAAATAAAAAAAGGAATTTGCTTCTGTTCTTTCGGGGCAAAGCTATATGGTGCCGAGTGCAAATAAATATTATTTTCACCAAGAGATTCCCCGTGATCCGAAATATATATTACCATTACATTATAATCTTGTTTGTACTTTTCGGCCTCTTTAATTATTTCCGCCAAAATGTACGATGTGTAGTAAATGGTGTTATCATAAGTATTGACCAATTGTTCATGGGAGCATTCGTTTAATTTTTCCGTGTTGCATACCGGCGTGTATTGCGCCATATTTTCAGGGTAGCGTTTATAATATTTCGGACCGTGACTGCCGATTTGATGCATAACAATGATAGTGTTTTGCGGTGTCGGTGATAAGTTCTTGCCGATTTCCGGTATTAAAATATCGTCCAGGCATTCATGCGAATCGGTGTATAAAGAACATGGTTTGAGCGACTTGACGCGCGTGCACACGCTTTTGCAATCACTGTTGTTTTCCAGCCATATTACTGAATAGCCGCCTCGTTGCATAATATCCAAAACATTTTCGGTGTAGGCAAGACTGCCGTTGCTGTAGTCGGCACGCGAATCTTTTGAAAACATACAAGGAACAGATACGGCAGTAGATGTGCCGCATGATGTGGCGTTGGTATAATTGATAATATTGTTTTTGAAAGGTTTTAAAGGAGCATTTGTTTGCCGTTCATAACCATTGAAAGAAAAATTGGCGGCGCGTGCCGTTTCTCCTATGGCAAAAATAATCAAATTTTTTTTGCCGTTGTTCCAATATTCTTCCAAGCGTGCATCGGTACCGACAGGCACAAATTCGTGATTTTCGCGATAGTAATGCTTGGTATATGAGATGATGGCACCAATATAGTTAACCGGCACCAGTAAATATTTTGCCGGTTTGTTAGAGCGCACAAAAGGAGCAACAATTTTTAAGTTGGGAAAGATAACAGCCAGAAACATACCGATCAAAACAAAAGCACATCCTAAAGTTTTGTACCACTTTAAAGGCTTTATATCCAAAAAACGATAAATGATATAACATGGCAAAGCACCTAATATCAGAACATATAAAACCCATGTCAAATTTAATAAATCTGCGGTTTCGGTAAAGTTTGTTTCCAAAGTATTACGCAACATTTCTTCATCTATGGAAACATTATAGGTTTTTATAAAATAATAAGTACCTGCATTGATGAGTAAAAAGAGATAAGATAAAGGTTTAACGGTTATCTTATGAAACAAAATCAAGCAGGAAAGAGTTCCGAGAATCCATATAATAAAGAATGTTCCCGCAGTAAAAACGGGCGAACTCAAATCATATATTTTGGCGAAGAAAACACTGTTAAAGGCCAGTAAATTATACAGCATAAACAAGGCACTGTACAGTCCCATGTTTATGCCGTATTTTTTGTGATTAAGTTCTTTATCAGACATTTAGGCAACCAGTTCTTTTACCTTTGCAATGGCATCATTAATTTTTGCAACATCTGTGCCGCCGGCCTGTGCCATATCCGGTCGGCCGCCGCCGCCCTGACCGCCGAGAACACCGGCTGCCGTGCGTACAAAATCAACAGCGTTGTATTTTGCGGTTAAGTCTTTGCTGACACCGACAACAACCGATGCCTTATTGTCTTTATCCGAACATAGAACAACAACACCGGAACCAAGTTTCTGCATAATGTCATCCACAAAAGATTTTAATTCTTTCGGGTGGGTATCCGGCATTAATTTGCCGACAAATTTAACACCGTTGATGGTTTCAATTTCATCTTTAGCCGAAGCCTGACCGCCGGCCAGACACTTTTTCAAATTAAAGATTTCGTTTTCAAGTTTTTTGCGCTCTTCCATCAGGCTCTTAACGCGATTTTCCAGGTCATTGACATTGGTTTTTAAGCTGTCGGCAACACGATGCAGTTTATCTTCAACTTCGTGAACATATTGGTCGGCACCGAATCCGGTGATGCATTCCAAACGACGAACACCGGCTGCCAATGCCGATTCCGATAAAATATGGAAATAGCCGATGTTGCCGGTAGATTTTACATGTGTACCGCCGCACAATTCACGCGAGAACGGGCATTGGATATCGCCCATTGAAACAACGCGGACGTCGTCGCCGTATTTCTCATCAAACAGCGCCATGGCGCCGAGTTTTACGGCTTCGTCTTTATTCATAATTACGGTTGATACTTTTAAGTCACGACGAATCTGTTCATTAACAATTTCTTCAACACGGCGAATTTCTTCAGCCGTTATTTGCTTCGGGTGAGAAATATCAAAACGCATACGGTTGGCTTCAACGGCAGAACCTTTTTGTGCCACATGGTCACCCAAAACAATTTTGAGAGCCTTATGTGCCAAGTGCGTCACCGAGTGATTGGCGCAAATGCGCAGACGATTTGTTTCATCAACTTCAAAATTGGCGAATTCTCCAACCTTTACCGAGCCGCTTTGCAGTTCGCAAATATGTGTGAAGATATTATCTAGTCTGCGTTTGCAATCAATAACCTTGGCAGTAAAATTTTTGGAGGTAATCATACCTATATCACCAACCTGACCGCCGCATTCACCATAAAAAGGTGTTTGATTGGCAACCAATTCAAATTGACCTGAAGTAACTTCATTGACAATGGTGTTATTTTGTACCAACGCTTTAATTTCGCCATCGGCTTTCAGAGTGTTATAACCTAAAAATTCGGTAGCACCGCATTTATCTTGAATTTCGTACCAAACCTTGGCAACACCTTCATCGCCGGAGCCGGCCCAGTTTTTACGGGCTTCAGCTTTTTGTTTTGCCATACATTTATCAAAGCCTTCAGTGTCAACTTCAATGTTTTTGCTTTTCAAAGCATCTTGAGTTAAATCAAGCGGGAATCCGTATGTGTCATAAAGTTTGAAGGCTGTTTCACCGCTTAATTTTGTGCCGCTCGGCAATTTTTCAATTTCGTCATCAAGAAGACGCATACCTTTATCCAAAGTACGTCCGAAACGTTCTTCTTCAATTTTAATGGTTTCTTTAATCAGATTTTCACGCGCGAAAAGTTCCGGATATGCTTCGCCCATTTCCTTTTGCAGAACAGGTA
This sequence comes from Alphaproteobacteria bacterium, assembly GCA_017479785.1. Lineage (GTDB taxonomy): Bacteria > Pseudomonadota > Alphaproteobacteria > RF32 > CAG-239 > RUG410. The sequence continues at coordinate 10,961 of JAFVBT010000097.1, read as the reverse complement.
ACAGTTTGTATATCATAGGGTCTTTAACACCTAAAAGGTAGGCGTGACGCATTGCGCGGCGCATAATACGGCGCAAAACGTAGCCGCGACCTTCGTTAGACGGCAATACGCCGTCAGCAATCAAAAAGCATATTGCACGCAGATGATCGGCAATAACATTGTGTGACGCTTTTAAAGGACCGTTCGGGTCTGTGTTGGCAATATCGGCAATTGCTTTAATAATGTGCTGGAACATGTCGGTTTCAAAATTGGAATGGACGCCCTGCAGAATGGCGGCGATGCGTTCCAAACCCATGCCGGTGTCAATAGACGGACGTTTCAAATTAATTCGTGAGCCGTCAGGTAAATCTTCAAACTGATCAAACACCAAGTTCCAAATTTCAATGAATCTGTCGCCGTCTTCTTCGGGTGTTCCCGGTAAGCCGCCCCAAACTTCCGGACCATGGTCATAAAAAATTTCGGAACACGGACCGCACGGACCGGTATCGCCCATTTGCCAGAAATTATCTTTGGTGGCAATGCGGATGATTCTGTCTTCCGGCAAACCGGAAACTTTTTTCCACAAATCATGCGCTTCTTCATCGTTGTAATAAATGGTGACCGCCAGTTTGTCTTTCGGTAAACCGAAATCTTTGGTTAATAATTCCCAAGCATAAGGAATAGCCTTGTCCTTAAAGTAGTCGCCGAAAGAAAAGTTGCCGAGCATCTCAAAAAATGTGTGGTGACGCACATCATAACCGACGCTGTCCAAGTCATTATGTTTGCCGCCGGCACGAACACTTTTTTGTGCGGTGGCCGCTCGTGTGTAATCGCGTGTTTCGTTGCCCGCCAAAATGTTTTTAAACTGCACCATTCCTGAGTTGGTGAACATTAAGGTCGGATCATTATCCGGCACCAACGATGATGACGGAATTATCTTGTGATCGTTCTTGGCAAAATAGTTCAAGAATGTTTTGCGAATTTCATTTACACTGACAGTCATTTTATATCCTTATGTTTTAACGAATCTTTTTATCGGACATAAAATAATGCAAACTTAAGCTAATGTCTAGAACAATTTATAAAAATTTTGTTTTTGCTAAAAAGTATAGTCAGTACCGTTCAAATCTACCACTGCCCAGTTTAAATATGTGGCAAACAAAATCCACAAGTTATAAGGAATGAGCATATATGCCGCCGCTTTTCGCAAAAAGTAATAACGTTGCGTTAAATAAAGCGATGCAAAGAATAATACCACAATAACCGCAAACGCTATCATAAAATAAGCTTTGGCGAAAAACAGAAACGACCAAACAACTTGCAAGAATAAATTTACGATGAACATTTGTACCGGAATCCATACTTGTTGTTTATCGGGGTGATTTAAAATCATATCAAAAGAAATCACCAAAAGTGTGTAAAGTATAATCCAGACAATCGGAAAAACATAATTAGGCGGTGTCAACGAAGACAACTGTATTTTATCATAAAAAGCAGTCATGCCGATGTCATTGAAATAGCGGCAGAAAGCGTAAGTAATTACAACCAAGATAACACTGTATATAAAGTTAAGCACTGAATTGTTAAACATCTCTTTTCTCCTTTGGGTGCTATATATTCACTTGATAAAATGTTTCAACGGTAAGCAGAAAATATCTTGTTTTTTTATATGAAATGTTATATCTCTTTTATATTGATTTGGAGAATGAGATGTATACCAACAAAAACGGAATAAAAATATATGATAATCCGGCAGATTTTGAAGGAATGCGTAAGGCCGGAAAAGTTGCTGCAGAATGCTTGGACTATATAACCGATTATGTACAAGTCGGGGTGACGACAGGAGAATTAGATGATTTGTGCTTAAAGTTTATGGAAAGTAAAGGAGCTGTTTCGGCGTGTTTAGGGTATCACGGATATCCGAAAGCAACCTGCATTTCCATAAATCAGGTAATTTGTCATGGTATTCCGGATTATGAACGCAAACTTGCCGACGGGGATATACTTAATATTGATGTAACGGCCATTGTGGATGGTTATTACGGTGATACCAGCCGTATGTATTTCGCCGGTAAGCCGAAAGTGAAGGGAAAACGCTTATGCGAGGTAACGTATGAATGCTTAATGCGCGGTATAGATGCCGTGAAACCGGGGGCTCATTTCGGTGACATCGGTGCGGTAATAGAAGAATATGCACATAAATACGGCTATTCGGTTGTAGATATGTTCTGCGGTCATGGCTTAGGCAAAGTTTTTCACGATGCACCGAATGTAATGCATTGCGGACGCAAGGGAACGGGGCCGATTATGGAAGAAGGAATGTTCTTTACCATTGAGCCGATGATAAACTTGGGTAAAAAAGAAGGAGTGATTCTTTCCAACGGGTGGACAGCCGTAACTTGTGATCACGCGTGGTCGGCACAGTTTGAACATTCCATGGGGGTAACGAAAGACGGGGTTGAAGTATTTACATATTCCCCGAAAGGCTTGGATAAACCGCCGTATAAATAATCAGTGCATACATAACAAAGGGACTATATAATGACGGAAGAATCTGCAGAAAAACCACTGTATCTCGGGCACAGAGCCAGATTAAGAGAAAGGTTTATGGTTGATGAAGGTGCAAGTATGCCTGACTATGAACTGTTGGAGCTTCTGTTAACGATGGCTATTCCGCGGAGAGATGTTAAGCCTTTGGCAAAGAAATTGATTGCTACGTTCGGCGATTTGGTCAGCGTTATTAAAGCGCCGGCGCATGAGTTGTTGGAGCAATGCGAATTAAGCTCCAACGCCATTGTTTTATTGAAAGTTGTTTCAACCTGCTTGTTGCGTGCGACGGGACGTGTATTTGAAGAACCCGATAAAAATGTTATATCGTGTTGGGATGAATTTTATAATTATTGCCGTCAATTAATCGGGTATAAAGATGTTGAAGAATTTCACGTTTTTTTCTTTGATGATAACTTGCGCCGTAAAGGGGAAATGCTGTTGTCTACGGGGACCGTGAACAAAGCCTATGTCTATCCGCGAGAAATATTGCGTAAAGCCATAGATGTTAAAGCTTCTTTTATAATTTTGGTACATAACCATCCGTCCGGCAATGTTAAACCGTCTTCAACAGATGTTAAATTGACGCAAGATATATGCGATTTATGTGATTTGATGGAACTAAAAGTATTTGACCATATTATCGTATCAAAACACGACATGTACAGTTTCAAATCTTCAGGAAGAATTAAATCGTTTTATGCCGGCCCGTTTCACATAAAAAACAACGTTTAAATTATCGGAATTTATATTTTTTCGGGTGCTGTTTTTTGCTTGACTTTAACAAGAATATGTTGTTAGGTTGCGCCGAAAAAATAATTATTTATATTTATTAAAAATCATGAACATATGGAACAAAAATTTAATCCGATAGAGTGTTATACCTATTTGGTGAATGTCGGAGTTTGCGCGGCAAATGTAGACCATTTCGTAGCCGGTCTGAAAAGGCATATTGTCAATGACCCGCCGATTGTGTTTACGCCATGTCCGATTGTGTATTTTGAGCCTTCGTCCAGGCAATTTTTTGTTTTGCCCTTTTTATGTCCGGATGTTTCACAGAATAAAATCTGGGGTATTTGTCTCAGTTCGTTATTCGTTAGAATCGGTGATAACGGTCCGATGACGATTGAAAAGTTGGAAATGCTGTTGCAAGAAGAACAAAATGTTGCTTTCGGAACAAATTGTAATCGTCAAATAAAACTGCCCACAAGAAAAGAATTGGAAAGAATTTTGGCATATGATATTTTCAATAGTCATTGGAAGACTGTTGAAATTATGAAGTCAAACGGTTTTATCTGTGATACTTCGTGCTTTTCTTATCTTAATGCCTATGCAATCTTTGATGATTCAAAACAGAAAACATCTGTTTATGCATCATATAGTTTGGATGAGGTTTTGTTTGAAAAAACTGTGGTGCGTGCATTGAAGCCTGAAGAAAAAGTTTATGCTTTGTGCGTGCTTGAAGCCGATTTTTCCGTTGATAAGGTAGGAAAAGTGGATGAATACGGTTTTCCTGACACCGAAACGCTTGAAATCTTATCTGTACTAAAGACAAAAAATTAATTGCGAATCCGCTGAAGTATGACCTTCGGCGGATTTCTTTGTTTATTTTTTTCTTTTAAATTTTTTTGCTTGAAAATAAAAAAAAAGTGTAGTAACTTGTGCCCACTTCCGAGGATGCAGATTGCTTTTAAAGTGATCTCGTTGCAGGTTTATGTCTGTAACTATCGGGACAATAATGTAATAATAAAGAGAAAAGGAAAATTTTATGAAAAGTATAGTTGCTGCTAAAAAGAAGAACAGCCGCCGTTACGGTGATAACCTGTGGGGTGAGGCTAACAGCCCGTATAATAAAAGATCATATCGTCCGGGACAACACGGTCAAAGAAAAGCCAAAGTTACCGACTATGGTCAACAATTAATTGCTAAGCAAAAGTTGAAAGTTTATTACGGCAATATCTCTGAAAAGCAATTCAGAAAGTATTATGCCGAAGCTATCCGTCGCTCGGGCGATGCCGCCGAAAACTTAATCGGTTTGTTGGAATCTCGTTTGGATAACTTGGTTTATAAATCTAAGTTTGTTCCGACGGTTTTTGCCGCTCGTCAATTTGTTAACCATGGTCATGTAACGGTTAACGGCAAATAGGTGAATATTCCTTCTTACATTGTCAGAGCCGGTGATGTTATTGAAGTTCGTGAAAAATCTAAAGATTTGGCCATTGTTATGTCAGCCATTGAATCGCAAACACGTGAATGTCCGTCTTATTTGGAAGTAGATACAAAGAAAAAATCTGCCAAATATACGTTTGTTCCTAAGTTTGAAGATGTTCCTTACGCTGCTGTTATGGAACCGAATCTGGTTATTGAATACTACTCTCGTTAATCTTCAGATTTTTGCAATATGTTTCAGAGGATTTTTCCTTTATGGTCTGTTTAGGCAGAGGGAAAGTCCTCTTTTTATATTGTGCTTGAAAAATAAATATCGTTGCGCTAAATAAGAAAAAAAGGTAATGCAATGTATGATGTTTATCAAATAAGGAATGATTTTCCCATTTTGGCGGAAAAAGTGAACGACAGACCGGTGGCTTTTCTTGATACGGCGGCATCGGCGCAAAAACCGATGGTTGTGCTTGATAAGATGTATGAGGTTTATACCAAAGCCTATGCGAATCCGCATCGCGGTTCTTATTTTTTTGCCGAACAAATTACGACGGCGTTTGAAGATGCAAGGCATGCCGTGCAAAAATTTATTAATGCCGAATCGGCGAAAGAAATTGTTTTTACACGTAATGCAACGGAATCAATTAATTTGGTGGCAGCAACATGGGGTGCAAAATATTTGCATGCCGGTGATGAGGTTTTGATTTCAGAAGCCGAACACCATGCAAACTTGGTGCCATGGCAACATATTTGTGAAGTAACCGGTGCTAAACTCAAGGTTTTTGCGGTGTCTGATGAAGGCGATTTCGTTGAAGAAAATTTTGTAAAGGAATTGAACGACAAAACAAAATTAGTTGCCGTCACGGCAATGTCAAATGTTTTGGGGACAATATTTCCGATAAAACAAATTGTGCAAAAAGCGCACGATGCAGGTGCAATTGTGTTGGTTGATGCGTGTCAGTTTGCGGCACATTATCCGGTTGATGTAAAAGCGTGGAATTGCGATTTTTTGGCGTTTTCCGGTCATAAAACATACGGCCCGACGGGGATAGGCGTTCTGTACGGCAAAGCCGAAATTTTACGCGAAATGCCGCCCTATCAGTTTGGCGGTGATATGATTGATAATGTGACTTTTGCAAAAACAACTTTTGCCGATATTCCGGCACGTTTTGAAGCCGGCACGGCAGCTTCTGTGCAGGCCATCGGGATGGCGGAAGGTTTGAAATATATGCAAAATATCGGGTTTGATAATTTGGCGGCACATGAAAACGAGTTAACGGCATATACGCTTAATCTTTTGGCACAAGTGCCGAATTTGCAAATTGTCGGCACGGCGAAAAATCGCGGAGGTGTTTTCAGTTTTGATGTTAAAGGTATTCATCCGCAAGATCTGGCATTTGTGTTAAATAAAGAAAATGTTGCCGTTCGGACCGGTCATCACTGCGCTCAACCGATTGTAAATCGCATGGGTTATACGTCGTTGGCACGTGCGTCGTTGGGATTATATACCGCAAAGGAAGACATTGATACTTTATTTGCCGCTTTGATTAAGGCAGAAAAATTTTTTAGAGAAAACTGATGAAAGATACCAAAGAAGAAGCAAAAGAAGAAATGCAAACGCAAGCTGAAACCGTCGGTGCCACCGAAAGCCGATTGTTACAAGCTATGGCCATGGCTGAAGATGAACAATCGGACGGTACAACTCTTGTTGATTTTACGGCATATGCCGGTGAACCTTTGACAGCCGATGTTCAAAAAGCCAAAATGTTTGATATTGTGGAAAGCATTCGCACGGTATGCGATCCGGAAATTCCGATAAATGTTTATGATATGGGTCTGATATATAAAATCAACCAAACCGATAACGGGGATTTGTTTATTGATATGACACTGACAGCACCGACGTGTCCGATTGCCGGTGTTTTGCCTCAACAAGTTGCCGATGTGGCAGCCGCAACGGCAGGGGTTGGTAAAGTTGAAGTAAAATTGGTTTGGGATCCGGTGTGGACACCTGATAAAATGACCGATGAAGCTAAAGAAATGTTGGAGTTGTTATGATGGATTTGCAGGAACTGACGGATAATTTTGCTTTTTTTGACGGTTGGGAAGAAAAATATCAATATGTGATTGATTTGGGGCGTCAATTGGAGCCGTTAGATGAGCAATATAAAACGGAAGAATGGAAAGTTAAAGGCTGTCAGTCACAAGTTTGGTTGGTGCCGAGTTTTACCAATGGACTTATCCATTTTCGCGGTGACAGCGATGCAATTTTGGTTAAGGGAATTATTGCGATTGTTTTGCTGATTTATAATGACAAAACACCGCAAGAGATAAAAACAGTTGATGTTATGAAAATTTTTGCTACACTCGGATTGGAAGAAAATCTTACACCGAGTCGGCGTAACGGTATGATGTCTATGGTTGCTAAAATCAGAGAGTATGCTGACGCTTTTGAGGACTGACGATGAATATTCACGAATATCAGGCAAAAAAAGTTTTAGCTCAGTATGGTATTAATGTGCCTGAGGGTGGTATTGCCTATACCCCGGCCGAGGCCAAGCGCGTGGCACAAAAGCTTTCCTCACGCGGTCCGTGGATGCTTAAGGCGCAAATTCAGGCAGGAGCACGTGCCGAAGGACATTTTCTGGAGCATGAAGCCGGTCGCAAGGGTGGTGTTCGCAAGGTTACACAAATTAAAAACGTGCCGTATGAAGCGGCACAGATGCTTAATAACACGCTTGTCACCGAGCAGACGGATGCCAAAGGGCGTTTGGTCTCCAAAGTTTATGTAGAAAAGTTTGAAACGGTAAAACATTTGTTTTATGCGGGTATGATTATTGACAGCGCAATATCTTCCATAACACTTTTGATTTCCGATGTAATCAATGAAAGTATTGTTCGGGTTGCAGATTTTCAGAAAGACAAAATTCTGAGAGTTCCGTTAAAGTTTGATGCAGCCATCAGTGATGCGCAAATTATGCAGATTTTGGATTTTCTGATGCTTGATAAAAAATACCTGCAGAGTTTTCATGATTTTTTGGGTAAACTGCTGTTCACATTTGTAAATCTTGATGCACAGATGATTGAAATTAATCCGGTCGGTATATTGCCGGATAAAAAGCTGATAGCCTTAGATGCCAAGATAAATTTTGATGATAATGCATTGTTCAGACATCCGGATATTGTGCGGATGCATGATGATTATGAAGATGATGCACGCGAATTAAGAGCATATCGCAGCGGTTTTCATTATCACGAATTTGAAGAGGGTACAATAGGTTGTATTGTCAACGGAGACGGATTGGCTCTGGAGGCAATGGATATTATTAAGGCAAAAGGGTACAGTCCGGCGTGCGCCTTGAATGTTAAGGGAGGCGTTGATAAAGATAAGATAGCCGATGGCATTAAGCTGATTATGACAAATCCGCGTGTTGAAGGTATAGTTATAAATGTGTTAGGCGGCTTTTTGCGCTGTAATTTGGTGGCAGACGGTATATTGAGTGCGTCGCAAGATGTGGGCTTAAATATGCCGCTGATTGTGCGTTTTGAGGGCACAAACAAGGATATGGCGCGGGCAATTTTGGAAGAATCTAATTTACAGATTATGTTTGCCGAAGATATGAATGAAGCGGTTGATAAGCTTGTGACGCAGATGGAGGTAAATGCCTGATGTCTGTTTTAGCCGATAAAAATACACGCGTTTTAATTCAGGGAATTACCGGTACACAAGCGGCTTTCCATGTAAAAAAATCTATACAGGGCGGTACTAAAGTTGTGTGTGGAACTTCGCCGAAGCACGGCGGTGAAACGCATTTAGGCGTTCCGGTATTTAACACGGTTGCGGAAGCACAGCGTGCCTGTAAATTTGATGCGAGTGTTTTGTTTGTGCCGGCACAGGCCGTAAAATTTGCCGTACGCGAGGCAGTGGAAGCCGAAGTTCCGCTGATTGTTTCAATTGCCGACGGTGTTCCGGTACACGATATGTTGGAAATTAAAGCTATGCTGAAAGGTTCAAAGACTTTGATGATTGGGCCGAACACACCGGGGTTGATTACACCGGATGAGGCTCGGCTCGGTATCTTTCCGGAGAATATTCATCATAAGGGCAGAATCGGAATTCTGTCTCGTGCTTCAACATTGACTTATGAGGCGGTTTTGGAAACAAATAAGGTGAATTTGGGGCAATCAACCGTTATCGGTTTGGGTGACGATATGATTATCGGCACGGATTATCGTGAACTTTTAAAACGCTTTATGGATGACGATGAAACAGCGGCAGTGGTTTTGGTCGGTAAGGCTAACAGTTCTTATGAACAGATGGCGGCGGAATATTATGCCGATTTACCGCATAAAAAACCGGTGGTTGCTTTTATTGCCGGTGAAGCATTGCCGTATGGTTATACAATGGGTTATGCGTCGGATATTGTGACGCACGGGCGTGTTACGGTGGCCGATAAAAAGAAAATAATGCACGATTCCGGTATGGTAATTGTTGACAGTATGAGTGAAGTGCATCAAATTTTGGCGGATTTACAGCTTTAAAATGGGCGTATTTAGAAATTTTATTAATATGATTTTGCCGCCGCGATGCTTGAAATGCGGTAAGGTTTTGGCCGTGCAGAACGGGTTGTGTGCCGATTGCTTTAAACAAATATCTTTTATCAGTGATCCGTTGTGTTATAGGTGCGGCAGACCGTTTGCCGATGAAATGCACTTAAAATCAGGCATTAAACATTTATGCGGTGCGTGCGTTAAAGAAAAGAGGCCTCTGTTTGCTATGCGCCGCTCGGCATTTTTGTATGACGAAGAATCTAAAAAGCTGATTTTGGATTTTAAGTTTAAGGATAAAACTTTCGCCGCCGAAACACTGGCTAATATCCTTTATGGTGCCGGAAGAGATATTTGGCCGGAAAATCCAGATGTAATTATACCAGTGCCGGTTCATTGGTTGCGTTTGCTGAAACGTCGCTATAATCAGTCGGCAATATTGGTGAAATATTTGTCTTTGCGTGCGGCGATTCCGGCAGATTATTCCTCGCTTATTCGCAGGCAAAATACAATCCCGCAGGTGCAACTGACGGGTGCGGCGCGGCGCAAAAATTTGCAGCATGCATTTGCCGTGAAATATCCGCAAAAAATCAGAGGCAAAAAAATTGTTCTTGTAGATGACGTGGAAACAACCGGTTCAACGTTGAAAGAATGTGCCAAAGTTTTGAAAAAGGCGGGCGCGGCAAAAATTTATGCTTTGACGTTGGCGCGCACGGAAAATTAAATGATTTTTCGTAAAATGCCGTTGTTTGCTTTAAGCATTTTTTCGGCTGTGTCTTTATTGCATTTTTTTAGGATCATCACACAAGCGGTTTTGACGTTTTTTGCAATTTGAAGCGTTTTTTCGGCTGTTCTTTCATCTGTTTTGGTAATTTCACAAATATATCTTATGCCGCGTTCACGCAATTTCTGATTGTGAATCTGCACATCAACCATATAATTATGATAAGTTTTTCCCAAACGAATCATGGCGCCGGTGGACAGCATGTTTAAAATCATTTTTTGCGCCGTTCCCGACTTCATCCGCGAAGAGCCGGCAATCGCTTCCGGTCCGACTTCGGCACATAGGAAAATATCGGCAAACGGCTTAAACCTTGCTTCCGGATTTGAAGTTATGGCAATCGTTAAAAGATTTTTTTCTTTTGCCAACTGCAGAACTTTGTATGTATATTGCGGGTTTCCGGAGGCGGAAATTGCTACAATGATATCGTCTGATTGAGGGTTGAATGTTTCAAAGTCTTCAACGGCAAATTCTTCTCTGTCCTCGGCATTTTCCACGGCAAAGCGAACAGCTTCATCGCCACCGGAGATGAAAGCTTGAATAAGGTTTTGCGCAACGCCGAATGTAGGGGGCATTTCAGAAGCGTCCAAAATTCCGATACGTCCGCTGGTGCCGCTGCCGAAATAAGCCATTCGTCCGCCTTTGCGCATACGAGCAGTGATTTCCTCTATGGCAAAACCGATTTGCGGAATAATTTTTTGTATTGCCGTTGCAACTTTTTTATCTTCATTATTAATCAGGTGAGCTATCTCTTCACCTTGTTGCAAATCTATATCAAAAGTATCAAGGTTTGTTTTTTCGGTAACGGTAACCATATTGTTCCTCTTTTCAATGTCTTAAAGAATTATATGGCGGATAATTTAATAAAAGATAAAAAAATGGTTGACATTGTTAAAAAAATAATGATTATAAGCAGAGAGAAATCAAATGATTTTCTTCAATAAGC
>JAFVBT010000096.1 GCA_017479785.1 Alphaproteobacteria bacterium | reverse complement strand
GGCCACGCTCACTTTCCGTTTGAAAAAGTTGTGTTGCCGATTGCCGCTTTAACAATTGCCGGATATGCCGTTAATTACCTGCAAATCTGCCAACCGTCGGAAGAAGCCGTAGCTCAAGCAGAAGTTACTATTCCGGAAGATGGTTCCGATATCTATGATTTCGGCAACTAAACTTCGTCGGCATGAACCAATAAGGATGAACTGATTAAAAGAATAATAACAGTCGGAGCAAAAGATGCCAACCAAATCGGAATATAACCGTTAAGTCCGAAGGCATAAAAAACCTGCGATAAAAAGTAAAAAGAAATGCCGGTTGCAATACTGATGACAACACGCCACATAATTGCCGATCCTCGCAATGTGTTTTGCAACATAAACACAGCAGCCAACATCAACATACCAACCAGCAAAAACGGTGAGACCAACAGGTTTAAAAATCTCATCCAGTGGTGCCGCGCCGAAAAACCCGCCTTTTCATAAAAACGAATAGTATCCGGCAACTGCCAAAATGAAATAGCTTCCGGCGCCACAAAATTTTCTTTGATGCGCTGAACATCTATTGCTGTTTCATAAGCATAATCGGCTAATGTTTCAATCGGTTTTCCGCCCACAATAACTTTAACATCTTTCAAATAAAAAACATTACCTTCCAGCGAGGCAAAATATGCCTCATAACTTTTCTTGATTTGCGCATTGCGATCTAGCTCGGTAATACTGACATCTCGCATCCATACCGTATTATCTTCTTCCTGACGCACGGTTTTGGCCTGTATAAGCAAAACTTGATTCTCGCTGACAGCCTCCCTTATCCATAAACCTTTACTGGAAAAAAGGACGGCATTTGGATTACGGGTTTCAAATCGGTAATCCAAAACCTCGTGTATTTCATAAAGCTTTGACATGAAAGGATTAAAAAAGAATATATTAAGTATTCCCAACACAAAAACGGCAGCAATAATCGGTTTCAAAAAACCGAAAATAGACACACCTGCGGCGCGAATAATCACAAATTCATTATTTTTGCTGAGTTTCCAAAACGAGATCATTGCCGCAACCATCACCACAAACGGAATAATAATTTCTATATTGTGTGAAATGCGCGTTACCGCCAATTGTATGGCAAACCACAAAGTTACATCAGTACGACCGGAAACTTTGCGCAAGGATTCCACCATATCAAACAGCAAAATAATCCCGACAATGGCAAAAAACACCATTAAAAAATTCATCAACACCTGCCGCGTTACATAGCGACTCAAAATATCAAAAAGTTTCATTTGTTTGCCTGCTGTTGTTTAAAATACGGATCCGATAAATAACGCTCTATACTGTCCGGCAAAATAACGATAATATTTTTGCCCGCCATTTCCTCACGCGATGCCAAATTAACGGCACCGAGCACGGCTGCTGCCGCCGAAACACCAATCGGTAAGCCTTCGGTACGTGCTACAATCTGCTTCATTTCCAAGGCTTTTTCCGTTTCTGCCCGAAAGACCTCATCCACCAACTCGGCTTTATACAGCGGAGGCACAAATCCCGCCCCGATTCCGCCGATTCTATGACTTCCCTTGACACCGCCGCTTAAAACCGGACTTTCTGCCGGTTCAACCGCCATCACATATAAATCAGGATTACATGATTTTAATGTTGATGCAATGCCGGTAATTGTGCCGGCCGTGCCGACTCCGCATACAAGTGCATCTACAGCGCCGTCTGTATCTTGCAAAATTTCCGCCGCTGTTGTCAGTTGATGTGCTTGCACATTAGCTTCATTGGTAAATTGTTTAAATTCAATCAAATTACCCGAACGTTGCTTCAAAATTTCTACTTTATGTAATGCCCCTGCCATACCCTCCGCGGCCGGTGTTAATAACACTTCCGCTCCAAATTGGCGAATCAGCGCAATTTTTTCAGGTGCCATATTTTCAGGCATAACAATAACCAATTTATAGCCGCGTGCCGCACAAAAAGCCGCCAATCCGATTCCCGTATTGCCGGAAGTTGCCTCAATAAACACCGTATTTTCATTAATTTCCGCAAACGGCGCTTTATTAATCATATTCAGAGCCACTCTATCTTTAACTGAAAAAACCGGATTCATAAATTCACATTTTCCTATAATATTTCCTTGCAGCGCAAACTTATGCATCAGTTTATGCATTTTAACAAGCGGTGTATGCCCGACAATATCTTCTATGGAATTATATATTTTTTGCATTCTACTTCACCCGTACCAATAAATTTTTAAGTCCGCCGAATTGTGTTTTATCTAAGTTGATTTTACCGACCAAAATATCTTTTTCTTTGCACCACTGCAATGGAGTATTTTCTAAAGCTGCATCTTTGACGACATATACATTGTAATATTGCAATTCTTTAACCGGTGTACCATTGTCCCAAATGTAAGAAATAATCCCGAACTGAGCCGTCGGTTCCTCATTAAGAGCAACATCATCATCCCCCGGAAAAGAATATAAACCGCTGATACGATCATATTGACACACGACCTGCCCTTTGCTTCTTATAATGATATAATTACGCTCACGCACATAAGCGCGCTCCGTATCATATTTTTTGGAATTTCCGTATCTGTCATAGAACAACACATCAGCCATGCAGTGCCTCATCCATCAGTTTTTGCGTAAATTCTTTTAACCCGATTTGGCGTACACGTTTCATTCTTTCGGCCGAAAAAATCTGTTGAATGGTATCAACCGTTTGATCCGGATCGTCACAGATAACAACATAATCATACTCAACCCAGTGTTGCATTTTATCGGCAATCAGAGCCATTCTTTTATCAATCACTTCCTGACTGTCGGTATTTCTGCCTTCCAAACGTTTCCGCAATTCCTTAATGGACGGTGGCAACATATAAATGGAAACAACGTCATTCGGAGCTTTTTCTTTCATCTGACGCAAACCGACCCAGTCCATATCAAAAACAACATCTTGCCCGACATTAATAAAGCTGTCCACCTCGGAGCGCAACGTACCGTAACGACTGCCATATTGCGAATCAACCTTTTCGTAAAAAGCGTCTTCTTTAACCAACTTGTCATATTCGGCATCGGTAACGTAGTAATAATCAACCCCGTCAACTTCACCCTCGCGTTTTGGCCGTGTAGTTACCGAAACGGAAAATTTCAAATTTTCGTCTTGAGCCAACAACTTTTTTATCAAAGTCGTTTTACCCGTTCCCGAAGGTGCTTCAATCACGAACATCACGCCGCGGCGCACGGTTTTTAAACGCTGAATAACTTCTGACATATCTTTCCTCTTGTATTCTTAATTTGTTCGCATTATAAACAAATTATGGCAGATTACAATAAATAAAAAATTGTTATCGGAGATTTTTTTATGACTGAAAAACTGAATATTTTAATAACCGGCGCATCTTCGGGTATAGGTGAAGCGTTGGCGCAATATTATGCCGAACACGGTGCTGAAAATTTGTTTATCAGCGGCAGAAATGCCGAAAGGTTACATAAAGTTGCCGAACTTTGCCGCCAAAAAGGTGTAAATGTTTTTGAAAAACAAATAAATGTTGATAATCGTTCGGAAATGTCCGAATGGATTGAAACTTGCAACAAACAGGCACCGCTCAATATTGTTTATGCCAATGCCGGCATTTCAACCGGTGAAGAAACAACAGAAAATGCTTATAACACATTCAGCACAAATGTTATGGGGGTATTAAACACTATTCATCCGGCAATAGATATTTTCAAACAACGCCCGAACGGCACAAAGGCTATTGTCATCACATCTTCCATTGCCGGTTATCACGGCCTGCCGGCCTGCCCGTCATACAGCGCGTCCAAGGCTTGTGTTAAGGCATACGGCGAAGCCTTGCGCGGCAGTTTAAAACCTTTTGGCATTCAGGTTAACGTTGTTTGTCCGGGGTTTGTAAAATCAAGAATTACGGATAAAAACACCTGTCCGATGCCTTTCTTTATGTCGGCAGAAAAAGCAGCAGAAATCATTGCCAACGGTGTTGAAAACAACACCGGACTGATAGCTTTTCCGTGGCCGATGCGATTCGGTGTTTGGGTTTTATCAATTTTGCCGAATTGTATAAGTCAATACATATACAATGTATTGCCGCATAAGGTATAAGAAAACTAATCCCCGTCATGCGCGTAGAGTTTACGGCGCATAATTTCAATCACATCCGCACCGGATTCAAGATTTGCCCTATCTTGCATCTGATTTAACCTGCGCTGACTGATTTCAGCCTGATTTTCCAAAATATGTTGTCGATTTTCTTCACCGAAACTTTGAGCATAATCATTATTATGCGGCACAAGCAAATCGCGATGTTTTTCGGCAAATTGCTGCCGCTTGCGTTTTTCACGCAAGACAAAGGCTTCGGCATCAGATAATATCGGTTGACCGTTTTTACCGATTCGCCGATTCTGCGTGTTAAGTATATCTTTATACGCTTCAACTTCCGGTATGCTCATAATATTAGCAATGGTAGATGTTTTATCTTCCTGCCGCATCTTCTTAAATGTTTCAAGAATCTGCGGTTGCAAACACGCGCACAAACGCTCATAGGACTTATACTCAAGTGTCCCTGCCGGCGCATGAAAACCTTGCGAAAAATCAACATATGGTTCGTCCTGCCCGTTTTCTACAATAAACACCGAGCCGACCCCACAGTCTTCAATAGGCATATTGCACAATCGTCGACGGGAATAAAACAACATTTCGTGAGTTACCCCTAAGTGCAGTTCATCTGTTGCGGCAATATCAATAAAAATATTGTCAGAATAGCAAATTTTAGAACAAACAACTCTATACTCTTTTTTTTCTGCAGACATCGCTTCGCTCGTTTTATTAAAAAAGTTGAGGAAAGAAATAACATAATCGGCTATGAATGTCCAATAAAATTTAATTTGATATTTTTTCATAAAATGATTGCAATTTGAAACAAAACAAGCTATGAAAATAAAAACTTCGGTGAGATGGCAGAGTGGTCGAATGCGGTTGACTCGAAATCAATTGTACGTTTTACCGCGTACCTAGGGTTCGAATCCCTATCTCACCGCCAATAACAAAAGAGCGCCCTTACGGCGCTTTTTTGTTATTGTTGGGAGATGGGTTTGAAACCTAGGTACGCAAAGTACCTAGGGCCGGAGGAACAAAAACAACCTCAAAATGTTGTTTTTGGACGACGGGCGAAGGCCACTTAATAAGCCGGTACGAAAGTAACGGCGAATTTAGTGGACAAGTGACCGAAGCAATGCCACGCATTGCAAGAAGAATCCCTATCTCACCGCCATTTACAACAACCCCGCGAGAGCGGGGTTTTGTTGTAAATGTTGCGGAGAGTTAGGATTTGAACCCTAGAGAAAAGGGTTCGACTACAAGCGAAAGCGAGACGGAAGTATCGCGGTCGCCAAAGGCGATGAGCGCAGTGAACGTAGCGAAGCGTAGTAATCCCTATCTCACCGCCAATAACAGAAGAGCGCCCTTACGGCGCTTTTTGTTATTGTTGGGAGATGAGTTTGAAACCTAGGTACGCAAAGTACCTAGGGCCGGAGGAACAAAAACAACCTCAAAATGTTGTTTTTGGACGACGGGCGAAGATCGCTTGTAAGCAAGCCGTCGCGCACCGCCTTTGCGGTGTAATTTTATCTTGAATACAAGACAATTTTATGATATATTAACACCATGTTAAACTCTTAAAGGAGACAAAAATGAGCGAAACAATCAACCCCAAAAAACAAGCTTGCACTGATGTTTTATCTTTCCATAAGGGCAAAATTTCCAAAGAAGAATTTATGGCATCTTACAAGGCACATGCCGGCAAATATCTTGATTATGCTCACACTGTTGAAGACTTGATGTTGAGCGATATGAATGGTCACTATAATCGTTATGATTTCGAACCTTTTGCCAATGAGTGCGATATCAGTGAGGCAGACGGCGAAGAATTGCTGGTTAACCAGCAATACTATCAGCAAAAATTGGTAGATGCGCTGTTTGACATTGCCTATACCAGAACGCCGAACAATGAACGTGGCGGCGACGGCAAACCGATGTCTTATGACAGAAAATACAACATCGGTGTTATTGCCGAACGCGCCTTGTTATCTCTCAGCCATATTAAAGAAACCGATACCGGAGCAATGCCGCATCTGCGCAATGCTTGGGCATATCCGCGCTTAGGTTCGGATTACAAGGTATCTGACGGAATTATTATTGATTGCGTCAGAATTGACCAACAAAGCTGTTTCAGAGCCAACCAAGAACGAATCGCTAAATTTTGCACTAAATTTAATTCCTAAAATTTGCAATTTTATCCAATATTGAAAAGAGCTTTTTCGCAAAGCTCTTTTTTTTATTTTTGCTGTAATTCACACCGCCAAAAAAAATATGCAATTTTTTTAAAAAAATTCATCACACTACAACACACTGATTTTACATGATAATTTTTTATATTTTTCAGAAACTTAAGAACAAACTAAGAACAGTTAAAAAAATACTAAAAAATCCCATTGAATCCCATAAAATACCATGTTATACCATTAAATATGATTTAACGAACAAAGGAATCGGCAATGAGAAAAGTCTTTCTCTTTATGGATACCGTAATCAACAAGGTGGACGCGAAAGGACGCGTTTCTCTGCCGTCAGATTACCGCGCAATCGTTAAAGAATTGGAAACGGAAATTGTTTGCTATCGCAGTTTGTCTTTGCCATGCATTGAGGGCTGTCTGGAAGAAACTCTGGATAAATTGGCAACCGATATTGAAGATTCAACTGATTTTTTCTCCGAAACACAAGATAATTTGACGAATCTGATTTTTGGTGATGCTAAGCGTTTTACCTTTGACAGCACGGGCAGAATTATGCTCAGCGAAAAGCTTCTCAAACATGCACAAATTACCGATACAGCAGTGTTTGTTGGTAAAGGTCGTAAATTCCAAATTTGGAATCCGCAGAATTGGCAAAAAGAAGAAGAACGGATTCGCCGTGAGGTTTTGAAAAATCGTCCGGTGTTGAAAAAGAATAAGGAAGAATAAAGATGGCGGCGGCGAAAATACGACATATTCCGGTAATGTTAAAGGAGGTTTTGGGCGCTCTGCAACCTAAAAAAGGCGAAATTTATGTTGATGCCACATTCGGTAACGGCGGCTACACACAAGCCATATTGGAAGCCGCGGCTTGCAAAGTTATTGCCCTTGACCGTGATCCGAATGTACGAATCCGTGCCAATGAAATGAAGAATAATTACGGTGAACGTTTTGAATTTCGTGCCGGCAACTTTGGAGATTTTGCTGATTTAGTGCCCGAAAAAATCAACGGCGCCGTCTTTGATATCGGCGTATCTTCCATGCAGTTTGATGATGCCGAACGCGGTTTTTCCTTTGCCAAAGAAGCGGCATTGGATATGCGCATGTCATGTGCGGGCATCAGTGCGGGAGACATTGTCAATTCATATGGCGAAAAAGAACTGGCAGACTTAATCGATGCCTACTGGGAAGAAAATAAATCGCGGCAAATTGCTCACAAAATCGTTGAATACAGACAACACAAAAAAATAGAAACAACAACGGAATTAGCCGAAATTATTTATCAGGTCATTCACAAACAAGCCGGCGAAATTGATCCGGCAACACGAACTTTTCAGGCTTTGAGAATCGCCGTGAATGACGAACTGAATGAATTGCAAAACGGCTTAAGCGGCGCGGCCTCGCGTTTAATAAGCGGCGGTCGGTTGGTTGTCGTTGACTTCCATTCTTTGGAAGACCGAATCGTGAAAAATTATTTTAGAGATAACGGCGGCAAAAAAATCAGAATTTCCAAATATGCGGCCGATTTAGCCGAGAACAACAGTGTGTTCTCCGAAGTATCAAAAATTTTAACCCCTGCAGCTGAAGAATTGGCACAAAACCCGCGTGCCCGTTCGGCAAAGCTCAGATTTGCGGTAAGGAGATAAATAAATGCGGAATATCAGAAAGACAATATGGATTTTGGGACTTTTCACGTTTACAATGGCAATTGCACTGACTTCTTCGTTTTTGAAAAATCGTGTACAAGTCTTAGAGCGCCGACTTGCTGCCATTAATGCCAATATCCAGAAAGATATTGCTGATATTCACGTTCTCAATGCCGAGTGGAGCCACCATAATACGCCTGAAAGACTGCGTAAACTTGCTTATGAACAACTATCTTTGGAAAATGCAAAACCTGAACAAATTATTAACTATTCTGCGTTACAATTCAATTATGAGGATGAGAATGCCGCCCAAACGGTTACCTCTAATAAAAAGAATTTAACAACTTTGGTTAAAGCAGAAGTTAAGAAGAATTAAGATGAGTTTTAACGTTAACTTTTCCAAACGCAACAGCGAGAAATTTTATCTGCCGGGGCAGGAAATAAAAATTTCGCGCGGTATGTTGGCGGCCAAAAATTATACCACGGAAAGTGATAACGTATTAACTTGTCGTTTACGCACAAAAATATCCATTTTGTTTTTCGCTTTGTTATATTGTGCTTTATGTATCCGCGTCAGCTATGTTTGTTTGGGACAGGGCATCAGTCTTGACACGGCAATTGCCGACCAAACCGATGTTGATGTGATTCGCTTTAAGAATCCGGTAAAACGTGCCGATATTATGGACCGTAACGGCGAAATTATTGCTACTTCTTTGCCGACGGTTAATTTATATGCCAACACCAAAAAAGTTCGCCACGCCAAAGATGTGGCCGAAAAACTTAACTATATTTTTCCGGATATTTCGTACGACAGATTTTACAGCCTGCTGAGCCGCAAAGGCGCTTTCATCTACTTAAAACGCAACCTTTCACCGGCACAACAATCGCAAGTTAATGCCCTGGGTATTCCGGGATTGGAATTTGAAAATTGCGAAAAACGAATCTATCCGCATAAAAATTTATTTTCCCATGTTTTAGGTAACACAGATGTTGATAATCAAGGAATTTCAGGGGTAGAAAAATATATGAATGACCGCCTGACAAGTTCTACCAAACCACTGTATTTGTCTGTTGATTTAGGCATTCAAAATACGATTCGCGATGAACTTATTGCCGGCGTTAAGCAATTTAATGCCACCGGCGCCGCCGCAATTTTGATGGATGTTTCAAACGGGCAGATTGTAGCTTTATCATCAGTGCCGGATTATGATCCGAATGAAAATATTCAGGTTGCCGAACGCGCTATGTTTAATTTTGCCACCAAAGGTATTTATGAGGCCGGCTCGGTGTTTAAAGTTTTCAACACAGCTTTAAGTTTGGAAAGCGGAAAAGTCAAAACAACCGACCGATTTGATACTTCACATCCGGTGTTTGTCGGCCGCTTGCGCGTTACCGATCCGCACGGCTCGCACGGAAGTTTGACACCGGAAGATATATTAGTAGAATCCTCAAATATCGGTTCAACCTTAGAAATTTTGCGTGTCGGCAAAAAATTTCAGCGCAAGTTTTTGCAAAGTATTAACATGGACAAAGCTTTAAGCGAAGTTGAATTACCTGAAATCGCAAAACCGCAATTTTTGAACGAAAAACGCTGGGGTGATGTTTCCATGGCCACAATTTCATACGGTTATGGTATTTCTTCATCGCCGTTGCATATTATTACCGCGTTTTCTTCGGTTATTAACGGCGGCATGTATCATCAGCCGACTTTACTGCACAACGTAAAACATAAGGGACACCGAGTCGTTTCAGAAAAAACTTCCGAATCTATGCGCACACTGCTACGTGCCGTAGTGACACGCGGAACCGGGCGTCGCGCCAATGTAGACGGCTATCAGGTTATCGGCAAAACCGGCACTGCAGATAAGTTGGAGAACGGTCGCTATAACCATAGTAAAAGTATATCCACTTTTGTTTCGGCATTTCCGGAATCCAACCCGCGCTATGCGTTAATTGTGGTAATGGATGACCCGAAAGCCAGTAAAGAGACTTTCGGATACACCACCGCAGGATGGAATGCCGTGCCGATTACCAAAAAAATTATCACCGCCGTTGCGCCGCAACTCAATATTAGAGTTGATTTTGATTTAGATAAGCAAAAAAGCATTGTAAACGCAGCATACAAAAGATAAAAAAGCATAAAATAAAACCAAAATATATAAAAATAATGCACAGATTTTAACTTATTTGGTATTTTTTTTATTTTTGTTATTGAAAAATTTACAATTATTGCTTAAGTTGGCATTGTATTAGTTGTTATACAATTAAGATTAAATGTAAAAAAACCATATGGAGAAAATAAAATGAAAAAACTTTTAAGTTTATTCGTAGCTCTTGTAGCTTTGTCCGGTTGTTCGGTATTTGGTGCCGACGGCGGTTTGTTCAGCGGTGCTGATTGCGAATCCAGATTGGCTCGCGATTTTGCTGAAAACGCAACAGATACTGTATTCTTTGCTTTTGACAGTTCTGCTTTGTCTGCTGAAGCTACAGCTGCTTTGGATACACAAGTTGCATGGTTGAAAAATCATGATTCTAACGTAATCGTTCAAGGTTACTGCGATGAACGCGGTACTCGTGAATACAACTTGGCATTAGGTGAACGCCGTGCTAACGCTGTTAAACAGTACTTGGTAGCTCACGGTATTGCAGAAGACAGAATTTCTGTTATCTCTTACGGTAAAGAAAGACCGGCTGTATTCGGCAGCAACGAAGCAGCTTGGGCTCAGAATCGTCGTGCCGTTACCGTTCTCAGCTCTGCTGAATAATACTACGGTATAGCACATCAAAAAAGCGCGGCTTATTTGTCGCGTTTTTTTGTTTTAAACTCAGTAACAATAATAGTGTGCTTCCGCACGAATTTATGTTTGACACGTTCACCCTTGTTTTTTATGATGTCCTTATAGTGTTTTATGCAGGAGATACATAATGAATAAAAAATTTTTATTATCCGCAGGAGCAATTGTTGCTCTATGCCTTTGTATTACAATGTTTTCAGGCACAGATTCAAAAAATAAAAATACACCTTCAAACGAACAGAATTCTGTTCAAACAGATTCGCAAAAATCACCTGTCCTTAAAAATAATGAATCTGAAACTGCCGCTTCCGCCCCGAAAAATGAATCCGATTTTTCAAAATTTATAGATATGAGCAAGTGGCAATACAACGAAAAAGACGGCATTTATTATCAACTTGGTATAACTTATTGTGCTCACCCCGAAGATACAACCTATGAAAAATTGGCCATATTTGTTCCGGCTGCATATATGGATTGCAAGCAAAATGCAGATAACACATATAGCTGCACCAAAATAAAACAAAGCCAGGGAATCGGATTCTATAATTCCTTAAGTGCTCCATATCTGTTTCCGATAAACGCACCCGGCTATCAGGCAAATAAAGCTTTAACAAAATATATTGATGTCACCCCATATACCAATGCCGGAATGATTGTTGTTTATGCGGGAAGTCGCGGCCTTGAACACGGCGCGCCTTACGGCGTAACCGATATTAAGGCTGCGATTCGTTACGTTCGCTACAATAACCAGCTTTTGCCGGGATACAAGAATCGCCTTGTCGTATTCGGTATGGGAAATGCCGGCGGTCTTGCTGCCGTTCTCGGTACAAGCGGCAATAGCGCGCTTTATACACCGTATTTACGTAAAATCGGCGCCATTGAAAACCAAGACGGCGATATGCCGAACATGGTAGCCATTTGGAGTCCGATAACCGGCTTAGATACGGCAAATGAAGCCTATGAATGGGATTTAGGCTTAACCAGAACCGACATGACGGAAGAACAACAAAAAATATCAACAGCAATGCGTAAAGCTTATGCGCAATATATTAATAAAGCCGGTTTTTTACATCCGCAAGGAAGAGCTTTAACCATTCAAGCCGGTGAAAAAGGTGATTACATGAGCGGCACATATTATGATTATGTGAAAGAAGTAATTGAAAACACCTTAAACATCTTTCTTCGCCAAACACGCTTTCCTTACATTACTCATGGCTATAAAAACAAAAAAATTTTTCAAGATTTAACCGGTGAAAAAACATCCGGTGCGGATTTAACCGCCGCAAACAGCAGTCTGCGAACTCATACAACCGAGCCATTGGTATTATCCGGTTCATATCTAACCAAAGATAAGTATTTGGCCGCCCTGAACACACCGAAAAAATGGATTATCTATAGTTATTACACCAAAAGCAGTGAAATAAAAAGCGTAAAATCATTTGTAACCAAAATGAAACCGGCGACAAAAGCTATCGGTGCATTTGACGCACTGGAAAAAGATCAGACCGAAAATATTTTATTTAATACGGGTGATGGAAAAGGTGTTCATTTTGATACATACACCGCCAAAATTTTTGAAAACAGTAAATTTGGTAATGAATTTAAAACCGATTTCAAAAAGCGAGATGCTTTGGGATATACTGTTTTACAACGCGTGGATATGTATAACCCCATGTATTATCTCTTGCCATCTTCCATGGGATATCGCACCGGAAAAGTTGCACCTATTTGGCGGATTCGTTCCGGCATAAATCAGAGTGACACATCGTTAACAACCGATATTAATTTGTTCTTGGCTCTAAACAGATATCCGACCGTTAAAAAGATAGATTTTATGCCGATTTGGAGTCTGAAACATGTAGAAGCGGAATTGTCCGGCAGCAGTCAGGAAAATTTGATAGAATGGCTTAATGACTTAATGAAACCAATATAAGTTTGCGCCTTTTGCTTATGTACAACAAGGTACATAAAGAAACCGGCACTGAGCAAAAAAACTCGGATAGCGAGGTAAATACAACGTGCGCCTTTTGCGCAGTGTACAACAAGGTACATAAAGCAACCGGCACTGAGCAAAAAAACTCGGATAGTGAGGTAAATACAACGTGCGCCTTTTGCGCAGTGTACAACAAGGTATATAAAGAAACCGGCGCATAAGAAAACCGGCACGGCCTATGAGAAAAACTCGGATAGCGAGGTAAATACGCAGTAAGTCCTTTTGCGCAGTGTACACAAATAGTACATAAGCAAAAGGACTTACAAGTAGTTACCCGCTATACGAGTTTTTTATTTGATGTATGGGAGAGAATTGACCAAATCCTCTTCCGTGTTTATGTCTGCGGGGGCTTCTTTAACAAGCTTAATATTGTCAACAAGCATCGCACGTACTTCCATACCGTTCTCTAAAGCGCGAAGTTGTTCCAAAGCCTCACGTTTTTCTAAAACGCCGGTTGGCAAAGAAACCATTTTATGCAAGGAAGATGCTTTAAAAACATAAATACCGATGTGATAATATAAATCTTGATTCGGACATTTCTCCGGATTTCGGGTATATGGCGCGATTGCACGCGTAAAATACAGACAACGCGCTTCTTTTTCGCCTTCTTTTAATCCCATAATAATTTTAACGACATTCGGATTATTTTTATCTTCTTCGGAAGTAATCAGCATACCGCAAGTGGCAATATCACAACCGGTTCGGCGCACCATTTCAATCAACGGCAAAACGACTTTCGGATCAACGTTAATATTATCGCCCTGAAAATCAACCACAACATCATATTTGCTGCCATCCGGATCAAGAACTTTCAGAGCGGCGGCAATTCTATCGGTACCGCTCGGCAAATTAGGGTCGGTTAAAATTGCGGTTGCCCCGAATTTTGCACATTCATCAACAATAGCCTGATCGCCGGCAGCAATGGCAATATCGGTGTCCAAAGCATTTTTTACATTTTCATAAACACGTTGCACCAGTGTTTTACCGTTAATCACACGCAGAGGCTTATTCGGTAAACGTGTTGCCGCCAATCTGACCGGCATAAGAGTAATTACATTTTTCATCATAAAGTCCTTTATTGGTTTATTTCATATATCGGATTTTGCATTTCTGCTTTCATTTCGTTTCTGATTTTTGCAATCAGTTCTTGTTTAACGGCCGGATCATATTTACCGGTCGTTGAATTCCACACAGTTCCCGGCCAATCCGGATCACCGTTTTTGCGGCACACAATGTGCACATGAAGCTGCGGTGTCATATTCCCGATCATTGCCACATTATCTTGGTCACACGGAAACAATTTGAACATAACTTTTTCGGCGAGTGCAATTTCACGCATCAGCTGATAGCGTTCCTCCATTGTCAGTGCCGTCATATTTTTAACATTTTCTTTCATCGGCACCAAAAAAATCCACGGATAATATTTATTGTCTTCAAACAGCACGCGGCAAAGTTTCAAATCCAGCACAAAATCTTTTGCCGCCAACCCGCTCACCAGTTCAAACGCCATTTACAAACCTCCCACAGCATTAATTTTTATAATTTGTTTTATATCAATTTTTTCGGAGTTGCAAAGATTTTCTAAACTTTCACCATTTGCAATATCCTCTGCCGTTACACCGGTTTTAACGCACAGCACCGGCGCAACGCCGGCAACCATTGCTCCTTTAACATCTGTACGCACCGTATCTCCAATCATACAAGTACGCTTTTTATTAATACGGATTCCCTCATTCTCCAACAAATGAAATGTGTAATCATAAATATTGGCATGCGGTTTACCAAACTCATAAACTTCGGCACCGCGCTGACGGAACATTTCGGCGATGGTACCGTTACGCACCACAAATACGGATTCGGAATTCGGAACCAACGGATGCCCTTCCCGCGCCGTAAAATCCGGATTTGCATTCAGCACCGGCAAATTAAGTTCAACCGCCTTATTAACAATTTTTTCAAACGGCTTTTCGGTCAGCGTGTCCCATATATCAATTTTGCCGTTTTCGTCTTGATGAACCGGCCAATACAAATCAGCATATTGCGGATACGCGGCCACATCACTCGGAAACACAAAAGGTACACCGCAATAAACAAAATCAGCCTCTTCCGGCGTTTCAACCTGTAAATATTTTGTATTGGCAAAAGCTTTATAATGCGGCAAACCGATAACATAATACTTAAGCGGTTCGGAGCACGACTTGAAAGATAAGTCACCGGCAACCAGATGTGAACGCAACAAATCACCGGAAGTAATCATATAGTTATATTCTTTATGCTCAAACAATCCGCGCTTGGCATAGCTCTGCCGAATATCCGGACCGAGCGCGGTTGTATTGGAAATAACCACAACAATTTTACCTTTTTTTACTAAATTTTCCATCGTTTCGCGGCTGTTTTTATAAAAACCGTTACCTTCCCAAAACACCCCGTACGCATCAAACAGAAAAACATCAAACCGGTCTGCAATGTCATTCAGACTGTTATAAATCAAAACACTTCTCCTTTTTTTAAGACTGCCAAACGCGCTTTATGCGGAATTTTTCGTTCTTTATATGCCGGATGAAGTTCCGTAAAATTTTTCCACATCTTTCTTGTGGCTTTATGCTTCGCCTCAAGTTGCGGCACAATCCACACCCGATTGTAAGCCGTAAAAATTTCTTTGTTCCCCAGCGTAACACCGGCAAACGGCAGATGATTCAGTTTTTCAATCACTCCCATAACACTTTCCGAACGCGGGATATATTCGCGCCGACACAATGCCGCGATAATTCTGAATTTAATCTCAGTGTGCCAAGCTGAATAATCTGCGTATTTGAAACTGAAAACAACATCTTCATCATTGGTTACTTGTCGACGCATAATGTCGTTTACCTGTGTTTCAATATAATCTTCGGCACTTTGCAAACATTGAATTGCCCCGTCCAACTTTTCGGCATCTATGCCGGTTTGCGCCGCAAACTCCGACCAAAAATTGCGAATTCTGTTACGCAAAAATTGAAGGTCATCATTAGATTCGTCGTGTACCCATTCAATATGACGTTGCCGCAAATAATTTTCCATAACGCTCGGTTCGGTATGCAAAAGCGGCCGCAAAATATTAAGCCAGCGCCATACCGTCACTTCGCGCATACAGCACAAACCTTTCAGGCCGCTCCCGCGCTGCAAACGCATTAAAAATGTCTCAGCCTGATCCAAAATATGATGTGCCACCATCAGCGATGAAACACCGTGTTCCGCACACCATTTACGCATCAACTCATAGCGGGCGGTGCGTGCGGCTTCCTCAATTCCGTTTTCCGGTTTTTCACCTTTCCACACCAAAATATGATGTTCTATATTATTTTGCCGCATAATCTCGGCAACAAATGCGGCCTCATCTGCCGATGTCGGGCGCAATCCGTGGTCAACGGTAAGCGCCACAATTTTTTTGCCGTACACGGCCAAACTTTGCGCCGCCATTAAGACCAAAGCCAAAGAATCGGCGCCGCCGGAAACACCGACGGCAATTACATTATCTTTGATGTGATGCTTGAATAAAAACTCTTCCACTATTTGCATCCGAGGGACTTAATTTTGTTTTGGACTTTTGTTTTTAAATCGGCATTGGCTTTCGGAAATTCATCACCGAAACTTAAGAAAATAACACAAGCCTTTTGCTTTTCGCCGGTGCCTTCAAAAGTCATACCCAAGCGATACAAACTGTCTGCGGCTTTATTACCGTTTTTATAGTTTTCGTAACCTTTTTTAAATGCGGTTTTTGCCTGAAAAGTTTTTCCTTGTTTTGAATAAACCTCTCCCAACCAATACTGAGAATTTCCGGCTAATGTATGCGAAGGAAACTGTTTCATAACTTCTTCAAAACCGAGTTCCGCTTCATCATAAAAACCGCGATTATACGCCTGAATGGCATTGTTATATAAGTCATCCGGATTATTGGCATTCACCGTTGGTGCCGATTCGCTTACCTCCGGCGCCGCAGCATGAGGCTCTTCGTTTTTTTGTTCTCCCCCGATAGGCGCTAAATCATCACCCTGAATTTTGTCGCCGACCACAGCGGCCGCCGCCCCTTTTGCCACCGGCGCGGAATAGGTTGTCGGCAGTTTCGGCGCCGGTGCGCTCAAGCTTGCCGGAACTTGGCGACCTTCCAGAATTTTCATCCGAATTTCCATATCGCGATTGATTTTATCAATTTTATCGTTGTTTTCCTTAACTGCATGTTCCAACTCATCCAATCGTCCGTTGATTTTGCGAATATCTTCGCCATATTCGCCGATTTTGACCTGTGTTTCGGTATTTTGCGAAGAAGCGGCTTTTTCTTCGCTTTCAATTCCGCGATAAACCTGTCTTTGCAATACCACAACATCTTCACGCAGTTTAGCAATTTCCGTTTGCCAATCGGCGGCAACGGCCGATTCGCCGAAACAAAGTCCGATAACCGCAATCAAATAAAAATATTTCTTCATTTTCTGTCCCCATCACAAACATTTTGCACATATCTTTATAAATTCTTTTTCCGCTTAAAACAAGCATAAAAAATGCACCTTGTGCCGATTATTTTCATAACAATCTAAAAAATTCACATTTTTTGAAAAAAACATTTGACAAAACAATTTTTTTGTGTTATTTATTAGACATAAATTAAATTATTGTTTAACATATAAATAAAAGAATTATGACTACAGTTATGACAAAAGCCGAGGCACGTGACTTTGGCAATCGTATCCACAACAATTTCTTGGCCGCTCGCGCTGAGAGAATAGAAATGGAAAATGAGATGATGGCTCGCCAAGGCTACTCTCCTCAGGAGATAGCTAACGTGCGGAAAGCAAATGAAATCAATGAGCTGATTGCCGCAGGACATGGTGAACAGCACAGGACCTACAAGCCTCAACCTTGCGGTTGGTGCTAAAAAAAAGAAAAGTTCCCGAACGAACTTTTCGCCCTGCCTGTGAAGGTCGGTGAACATAAAATGTTCATAGATTTAGGTTATGACAGGGACGCCCCATAGCTCGTCCCTGTAATATTTCAGATGTCAGAAAAGGTTTGGCTGCGAAGCCGAGCCTTTTCGTTTTTTAAACAAAAAGGACGACAATCAAAACCAACCGTCGTCCTTTACGCATTTTTGAAAATTATTATACGGCAACCTGTGCGCGTATGGTGTCATAACTTTGATAATTTACCAACTCAAAATCTTCAAATTTAAAATCATTAATATCCTTTACATTCGGATTAATTTTCATTTGCGGCAACGGATAAGGCGTGTGCGAAAGCTGTTCCCTAACCTGCTCAAAATGATTATGATAAATGTGCGTATCGCCGAGTGTGTGAACAAACTCCCCCGGCTCATAGCCGCAAACTTGCGCCATCATCATTGTCAGCAAAGCATATGAGGCAATATTAAACGGTACCCCCAAAAACATATCGCAACTGCGCTGATAAAGCATACAACTCAGCTTATTATTCGCCACATAAAACTGAAACATCATATGGCACGGCGGCAAATGCATTTCGGCAATTTTACCGACATTCCACGCCGAAACAATCATCCGGCGATCATTCGGATTCTTTTTTAAGGTTTCCACAACCTGAGCAATTTGGTCAATCCCTTCGCCGTTCCAGTTGCGCGACTGCGAGCCGTAAACCGGTCCGAGCTCACCGTTTTCATCGGCCCACTCGTTCCAAATGCGCACACCATGTTCTTGCAAATATTTAACGTTCGTATCGCCTTTCAAAAACCACAACAGTTCATAGATAATGCTTTTTAAGTGTACTTTTTTGGTTGTCACCAACGGGAAACCCTTGCTCAAATCAAAACGCATCTGACGTCCGAAAACCGAGCGCGTGCCGGTGCCGGTGCGGTCCATTTTATCAACACCGTGTTCCATAATATCTTGTAACAAATCTAAGTACTGTTGCATTTTACTTTCCTTCCGTTTCTAAATAACCCAGAATTTTTTTAACCAATGATTGCTCCACAAAATCACCTTTTTTCAACCATACCGTTGTGGTGATGTTATCAAGTTCATACGCATTCGGCAGTTGCATATAATTTTCGCGCATAATCTCCACGCTTTTATGCACGGAAATCGGCTTGCCTTCAAGCTCGGAATTTATGGCACCGTGATAAAGGCAATCCACCACAATATCCGGACGCATATCCGGCGTTGAGAAAAACAACTCGTAAACAGAAGCACCGCCGGAAACATACAAGTCTTCCTGATAATCTTTGAGTTGGCGAATATCTGTTGCAATGCAATGATTTTCTGCATCGGAAACCTGATATTTTTTATCAAACGTTAACACCACAAATTTGCGATTCGGCAGAGTTCGGCCGGGAAAACTCTCATACGTTTTCTGCCCGACAACCAATGTTTGCCCGAGCGTTAAATTGCGAAACCGCTTGGTATCCGATTTGATTTGCCACGGAATATTCGGTCCGATTCCGATGATATCATCGCCCTCGTGACGACACCAAATTGCCACTATAGTCATCTGCTCCCCTTTTCAGAAAATTATATAAAAAATCTCCGATGTTTTAAGTATAAGCAAACACCGAAGATTTGAAAGTACAATATTAAAAGACTCACAGGTTTATTTTCCGTCGTCGGATTTTACCCCTGCCGAGCCGTTACTGTTTTTCGTTTCGTTTTTTGTATATGTGCGCGGCATATTTTCCGGATAAGAACAACCGCAATTATCGTCATCGGCGCAATCGCATTTATTGGCATAATCGTAACTCCATTCCTTTGACATTTTCATTTTTACCCTCCTTGTCGGAAAAGATATAGTACATATCCGATAAATTTAAACAACAGAGCGGCGACTCTTAAAAAAAAAAGAATCGCCGCTCAGTTTCATTCATTTCGGATAGTAGCGCCGCACCACAAGACTGTTGTTTTCCTGTGCAAGTTCATAGCCCTTATGGTCAAAGTAAATTTTCTTACCGACCGGCAGAAACCTGACCACACGAACCTTTGACAAATTGATGTCACCGTCATTTGCAAAAACCTGCTGACTGTTTTTCAGCAAATTACCCAGCGCCGTTTTTACGCGCATATGGCAATATTCACCGTTTTTCAGGCGAACTTTGAGCAGATTGTAATTGCAACCGGTAACCGCGCATTGCTGCAACCAAGAAATCTGTGACACAACAACGGGCTCATCAGCAACAACTTTGTTTTTCCTGAGTGCCTTTTTAAAATCGCTCAGGCACACCCAACGGTAATGCCGCACCATATCCGTGTCTTCCAACACAATTAAGGCATACGCCTCATTACTGCGCTTTTCGTCCGTAGACCCGAAAAGAGCTTCTTTCAGTTTTTTTAATAATAACCCCATAGGCAAATTATTTAATAATTAATAAAAGATGGCTTTATCATAACCCTCTTTAAATATTTTGTCAAACAAAAAAAATCCCGAATTCATTCGGGACTTTTTTTTCAGCACTCACAAATAAAATTTTAGAGCCATTTAACTTCCAAAATTTCATAAGATTTTTTGCCGTTCGGCGCCAAATATTCGGCAACATCGCCGATTTCTTTACCGATTAAAGCTTTAGCCAGCGGCGATGAGAGTGAAATTTTATGTTTTTCAATATCTGCTTCATAATCACCGACAATTTGATATTCACTTTCCTCATCGGTATCGGTGTTGGCCACCAAAACCGTTGCACCGAAACGAACAATATCTCCGTTCATTGTGGACGGATCAATAACTTGCGCGCGACTGATAACCGCTTCCAATTCTTGAATACGTCCTTCATTGAAAGCCTGTTTTTCCTTTGCAGCGGAATATTCCGCATTCTCGGACAAATCACCTTTAGCGCGTGCCTCGGCAATTTCTGCAATAATGCTCGGACGTTCTTCGCCTTTGCGTTTTTTTAATTCAAATTCCAGTTGTTCAAAACCTGATTTTGTCAACGGAAACTTTTCCATTTTATTTCTCCTAAAATTCAAATAAAAAACACCTATAAAAATTCTATAGGTCTTTTAAAAAGTTAGAAAAATCCGACTGTGAAACATTTCTGTCTCACAGCCGTTCAATTATTTAATAGTTTTATAATAGTGCAAATATTTTTAAAATCAAGTCTTTTATAAAGGTTTTGTGCCTAAATTCAGCAGGCTATTTTCTGCCGCCGTGGTGCGGTGCTCCTTTCCCCGGTAATTTTTCCGGTTTACCACCATGTTTAATCGGCAAATTATGGTGTTTACCTCCATGATGCGGATACATTCTGTGCCGCGCATGATGATGCGGCGCGTGATGCGAATGATGCATTAAAGGTGCCGGTGCGTGGCGATAGTAATGCGGCCGCGGTGCAACAAACGGACTGTCATAATAAATGATGTCAGGTTCGTCACTAATATATACAAATGACGTTTGTGATTGATAATATGTTGCCGGTTGTTCTTGTACAACATATACAGATGAATCATAGACAGGCGCGGCATAGGCCGTTGTGTATGAGTCTTCATAATAAACAGGTTGCGCCGGAACGGAATAGCATCCATTGAGCATCAACATAGCCAAAAACGCGGTAATTTTTTTCATATAAAAATCTCCTTTATTGAACTGCTTTATATATACTGCCCCACATTTTAACTCAAGTAAATCAAAAAAGATTTTTTAATCACAAAAGCCGCGAAAAAATATTAAAATTCCGCTTGACATTTAAATGATTATATGTATAAAAATTTTTCGTATTTGCTTATGTTGCCTCGTTTGTTTTTCATAAGGCTCGCAACGCCGAGAAATACAAAAGAGTACTAAAAGTGATGGAGAGGTGGCAGAGTGGTTTAATTAGAGCGGTCTTGGAATCGGAGCGTAGCGCAGATCGGCGAACGAGAAAATTCCTTGAATTTGCGAGTTGAGCCAAAATCGTCGATGAAACGGAGTTTCATTCGGTTTTCACACTGAAGTCAACTTTGAAAATAAGTGATGGAGAGGTGGCAGAGTGGTTTAATGCAGCGGTCTTGAAAACCGTCGTGGGAGCGATCCCACCCAGAGTTCGAATCTCTGCCTCTCCGCCAATTGTTGTATGAAGTGCCCTGAAAGCGGGCACTTTTTTTGTTTGAAAAACGAACCCCAAAACCGATTTCTCTCCGTCATTGCGAGGAGCGGTGATAACTGCGACGCGGCAATCTCCCTCAACCAGAACAAGTGCTAAAACGCATAAGATTGCTTCGCTACGCTCGCAATGACGTTATGGAAAAAGAACGCGCAATGACGTGCCGGTGAACGCTTGCAATTACTGCAAAAAAAGCCGGTTTTGTAACAAAAAATTCATAAAAATATTATGGACTTATTAACAATTTTGATATATACTACCATTATAGTATACTATGCTCGGGAGATTTATTATGAATATCAATACATCAAAGTCTGTAAAATATCTTATAGGCTTATGTGTCGCGGGCTTATTTGCCTGTGGCGTATATGTGTCTTTAGCGTATGCGAATGTGTGCTTCCTACCAAGTGGAATTTGTGACTTCGGCGAATCAGAAGTACATGAGTTTGTATTCACTGAACCGCAAGGCGAATGCACCGGTGATATTGAACAAGATAAATCAAAATGCTGCTTATTATCTCCCCTGCCGTATTTTAAGTGCGAACAATGTGACAACGGGCGTTTTAAATGCGAAGAACAATGTATCAGTAACGACTTTCAACTCATCACAAAACACGGAACCCGTCGGTCGGAGTGTGTTTGTAAAGGTGATGCCTGCGGCAGCATACCGACAGCCAACAACAACAAAGATTTACGCGATAAGCATTGTTCGGTCTCGCTTAACAGCTGTGGTTTATGCCCTGAAGGCAAATGTGTCTGCAACGGTGAAAAGTGCAGTGATAAAAACAACGGCAATAAAATATATGCGTGCACAACCGACAAAACCAATAATTGCGGCAATTGCCCGACAGACCGCGGCGCTTCTTGCGAGTGTGTAAACTGCTGTGACGTTTTCGGCACTGATTGGTATAGCGATTCTGACAGAAAATGTAAATTAATCAACCACACAAAAAATAATTCAACTTGCTACAAACCATATGATTGTACTTGCCCTGAGGAATTTCCGGGAAGTCAGAAAGGTGATGATTGTCCGAACGGTCAGATGGCTGATTTTATCAGCAATGCGGAAAACGGTGATGCATGTTACAAATGCAGAAGTAGAAGTAAAGATTGTGCGGATTATTCGGACAACAACGTGACATACCACGAATCTTACAGTGACCGCAATGAGATGTGCCAAAACTATGAGACCGTGCAATTGAACGACAGAACATGTTATGTATACACCAACCGTAGTTGTGAGACCGTATTCTCCGGCTATTCCGGTGTCAGTTTATTCTTGAATAATGCCAATTTAAGAGAGGGTTACTCCGATTGCTACAGTTTTACGGAAAAACAAGATTGTAAAAATTATGTCGGCAGTTGTTTTCTCGGTAAAAAGAAAACTTGCGAGGAAAAAGGATTGTTATCTTCTCAGCCGAACGGAAAAGTTTGTGATGCCATATCTGCTTGTGATATGACATGTTTTGATCCGAATACCTGCCGCGTTCCGGGGCCGGGATGTATTGAAAACGGAGGTCAATTTGCCGAAAACAAAAGCCAACTTCCTTGCGAAGAAATCTGTATGGAAACGAAAACGTTTCCGCAAGATAACGGGGCTGTCTGCTATATGTGCAAACCGGGATGTGACCCGTGTAAAGAGATCAATTCGGCTTACAGAAGCTCCGCAAATGACCCTTGCGAAAACGGTCAGTGTTGCAAAAACGGAGCTTGGAAACCGGTACCTAAGAGCCAAGCAACGAAAGATCCGTATTATCCGAACGGCAGAGATGGTTGCTATAAATGCACGTCCTGTAGCGAAATTGATGCAAACTATCAGGTTGGTCAGGTAGCAAACTGCAAAACAGTTAATCAGCCTATGGAAAATGCGCATAATTGTTACAGATGTCCGTCGTGTGCAGAATATGGGGCAAATAATATAACCCCGCCTGCCAACCCTCCATATCAAGACAGCAATACCTGCAGTAACGGTAAAGTTGTTGTAGAAGCGCCGGGTACAAACGGATGTTATCAATGCAAAGAGTGTAATCAACTCAACAGCCAGTGGCAATCCGGAAGTTCATGCACTGACGGCAAAGTCGCAAAACCGGTTATCGGCCACCCACAGTGCAAAAAATGCGTCAAATGTGAAGATGGATGGACACCGAACAAGCCTTCATCGGGCGAATATTCAACATGGACTGATGAAGACACAGGCTTTACCTGTTATAAGAGCGGTACTTGTGCAGATTACAGTCAAGAGGAATCTGCAAGTGCGTGTGATTCCAACAAGTGCTACAAAGCAAAAGAACAAGACCATAACGGCTTGAAGTGTTATACTTGCAACGAACCGCGGACCTGTGAGGAAATTCACAACGGCAATCCGGCGTATGCGCACGATGTCATCTATGATGAAGATAAAACGGGTATCGGTAATTTGACTTGCACTAAAATCACCGATTGCGGCAAAAATTGTTGGGCTTGCCATGAGCCACAACCGTTGCAATGCCCGCAAACAATACCATTGCCTATTAATACAGGAACCAACGGAAATCAAACAACTCTGGTATACGTTGATTGGACTTATGACCCGAATAATACGGATTGTCCTGATGAAAGTCCAGACGGCTCTTATATAGGTGTGGAAACCAAGCATACGACGATAACCATTACGGCAGAAAGCGGTGATAGTGTTGTTTGTCCTTACCGTTACTGCGAGACGATAAATGGATATGGTTGCAGCGATTTAGGATATTTAGAGAGCGATGAAATTGATCAATGTACACGTAAAGGAATAGGATATTACAAAGTTCCGGGCGTAGGATCCGAGTATGGTGATAGCTGTTATGCCTGCAAAGATTGTGCGGATTTAGGCTACCTCAACACAATTCCAAAAGGAAAAGAAACAGAAAAAAATTGTGCTTGCACAGGGTATAATGAAAGCACACACGAATGCACCGGATACGACGAAACCAATTGCGAAACACGAATAGTTGAAAAATTTGATTATCCTTGTCCGAGCAAAGAAGTTGCACAATATCAAGGTGTACCGGTAACAGATGACAGATATCCTGGCTTGCAATGTTATACGTGTCCGCCACCTAAACCGACCTGTGCCGACAAAGGGTATAGAGAAGTTGGTGAACAATGCCCTCCAGATAAGCCGAGCAGGCAAGAGAAGTGGATTGATGAAATTGAAAAAGAATGTTTAATCTGCTCCGATTGTCCGACGAGTCTTCCTCTATTAACATCTTTTAAAGGAGAGGAAGGAATTGATTTATGCGTTGAAGATTGGGGAGATTTGTTGCCTTCGTATGCTCTGGCTTCGGATAAACAATCTTGGTTAAACGCTAATATTCCAAATGAGGAAGCACGGCCAGATTTCTTAGAATGTGTTGATGCTGTTAAAGTTCAAGACGACCAATGTTGCAGAACTTGTCTGGATATCAACGGCAAGAAGCGTTGTTCGGAAACTGCATCGAAAGAAGGAACTTGCGGAAAGGCTTGCGCAGAGTATAATTCAAGCTATAAAGAAGTAGATGAAGGATGCGATGAAGGTGAAAAGCCATATAAAACGTGGGTACAAGAAATAAACAGACAATGCATCTACAACTGCGTTCCGGAAGACCCTGAGCCGAGCAGCAGCGGCGGCGGCGGTGGCGGCGGCGGTGG
>JAFVBT010000014.1 GCA_017479785.1 Alphaproteobacteria bacterium | reverse complement strand
GGATTTACAGAAGTTTGATTATAAGAAATATATTCTTCCCGATGTTTATTTTGATGAGGATTCCGTTGTTGACTGCATTATAGAATATTGCGAAAACAATTTCAAAATTGACGAGCGCACACGCAAAATATACGACTCATTCTTTTATACCAAAGAAAATATTCGTGAGAAGCTCATAGAAAAGTTAGAGAAAATATGCCCGACGCAACAGAATGGAAAATCAGCATAAACACAAAAAAGGAAGGCTTTAACCTTCCTTTTTTGTGCAAAAGATAGAAGTTTAGTCTTCCATAACATTTTCTTCCGAGCTGTCGGTAATCATTTCCGTTGTTAAATGACCGGCATCGGCGCGGATTTTGCTTTCAATTTCATCGGCAATTGCCGGATTCTCTTTTAAGAAATTCTTGGCATTTTCGCGGCCCTGACCGATTTTCTCGCCGTTATAAGAGAACCATGCACCGGCTTTGTCAATAATACCGGACTTCACACCTAAATCAATAAGTTCACCGGTTTTGGAAATTCCTTCACCGTACATAATGTCAAAATCAACCGTTTTGAACGGCGGAGCAACTTTGTTCTTAACAATTTTAACGCGGGTTTGCGAGCCGATAACATCATCTTTGTCTTTAATTGCGCCGATACGGCGAATATCAATACGCACCGAGGCATAAAACTTAAGCGCATTACCGCCGGTTGTTGTTTCCGGATTGCCGAACATAACACCGATTTTCATACGAATTTGGTTAATGAAAATAATCAGTGTGTTTGAACGGGCAACCGTTGCCGTCAGTTTACGCAATGCCTGACTCATCAAACGCGCTTGCAGGCCCATGTGTGAATCGCCCATTTCGCCCTCAAGTTCTGCCTTCGGAACCAAAGCGGCAACCGAATCTACAACCATAACGTCAATGGCACCGGAACGCACCAGAGTGTCGGCAATTTCAAGCGCCTGTTCACCGGAATCCGGCTGCGAAACCAGTAAATTTTCTACATCAACTCCGATTTTTTTTGCATAAGCCGGATCTAACGCATGTTCGGCATCTATAAATGCACAAGTGCCGCCGTTTTTCTGTGCCTGGGCAATGACGCTTAATGCCAATGTTGTTTTACCGGAGCTTTCCGGTCCGTAAATTTCTACAATACGTCCTTTAGGCATACCGCCGATTCCGAGAGCAATATCTATACCGAGCGAACCGGTGGAAATTGCCTCAATATCAATATTGGTATTTTGCCCCAAACGCATAACCGAGCCTTTGCCGAAAGCGCGTTCTATTTGGCTTAAGGCCGCTTCCAATGCTTTATCTTTTTCCATTTGCTTATCCTTATTTTAGAGTTACTTTCTTCTTTTATCGGGTATTTTGTTCAAAATTTCAAACAAAGAATAATTTTATCCGCTGAAATGTATATTGTTCTAAATTTGTTCTTTTTGCAAGAACTTTTTTTGTTCATAAAAGAAAATGTGCATGTTATTTGTCATAAACTATGCTAATTAATAAAATGGAGGAACAGATGTTAGAAAAAGCATACGAACTTTTAAGAGAACAATATCATGCTTGTTGCGATATTGTGAACAATGTCGGGTATTGCTTGCATTTTGCCCAAGAAAAATGGCGGCACTCTATGCAGGTTGCGGGGGCAGGCAATTATTTGGTTCGCCATATAGAAGCTTTGAAAGATAAATCCGGCGAATATATTGAGCTTGTCAGAACTGCCGTATTGCTTCATGATGTATGCCGGTTTGCCGAGATTGTACACTTATATCACGGAGAAAAAGGATATGACCATGGGGTTGCCGGCGGTGAACTGTTGAAAAATATGCCGCGCTTTATGGATATTCGTATATGGTTGCCGATTAAGCACCATGGGCACATGATAGAAGAGTTGTATGCCGATGATGAATATCAAAACATAAGCAATAAGAAATTGCAAAAAGAAGTTGAAGAAATTTGTTTTATTATTCGCGATGCCGATAAAATTGCAAATTTACATATGCTTGCCGAGGAACCGAATATGCGCTCCTTATTTTTGGGGGAAGAAAAAGTTAAAGAAGGGTTTGTGAGTGATGAAGCTAAAAAGGAAGCATTAGAAGGAATAGTTGTCGGACGCGAGCATCGCTGCAATCGCACATCTTCTTTGGTAACATATTTGTCTTGGTATGCGGATATAAACTACCATGCGGCAATTGACTATTGCCGAAAATTAGGCGCAACGGATAAATTGCTTTCTTTGTTCAATCAATTATGCTCCGACAAAGAATTTGCAAACCGCTATACCGAGGTTGTTCGGAAAATGTTGAAAGAAAAAGCCTATTTATCCTGATTTTTTGATTGTTTGTTTGCACTCGGTTTGTGCCAAAGGGGCTTTTTGCTCTTAAAATCTTCCAATGCAGCGGTGATAACGGCGCCTGAAAGGACAACCGTCCACCAAGAATACATCCATATCAGCATAATCGGCACGGCAGCCAATGCGCCGTATAGCGTTTTATATGTCATATTCAGTTCCAAAAAGTAGCCGAAGCCGATTCGCAAAATCAACATACAAATAAAAGCGGCACCGGCTCCCCATAAGGCGTTTATAAATTTTATTTTGCGGTTAGGTACCACAATATAAGAAAGAACCAAAACACAAAACGTAAAAAAGTTAGGCAAAATAACAGTTGTCAATATTGAAAAACCGGCAAAGTGTTCCGGCTTGAAATACTTAAGCGTCAGCAAGTATCCTTTGAGAGAAAAAGCGGCGCCCAAAAGCAGAGGGCATAAGGTAATAAGCGTCCAATACATAGTGATTTTTGTGGAAAGGCGGCGATGTTTTTTGACCTTAAAAATGAAATTAAAGCTGTTTTCAATGGTATATAAAAGTAAAATTGCCGTAACTGCCAAACCGATAACCCCTATGGAGGTTAACTTGGTGGACGCGCCGATAAACTCTTGTAAATACTGTTCTATGTTTTCACCGAAATCGGGTACAAAATAATGTATCAAAAAGTCCTGAACTTGGGAGCGGATATCGGCATACATCGGAAATGCGGCAAAAATCGCCAACGCAATCGCCAATAACGGAACAACCGCAATCAGCGTTGTGTAGCTTAAAGAAGAAGCAACGCTCAATATCATGGTTTCATGAATTCTGGTTCGCAGATAGCGTATGAATATTTTGCCGTATCTTTTAATCTCGTGGAGCTTTTGTATTTGCATCATTTCACAACTTTCAAAAAAATATTTACAAATGAAATAAATTTGTATATGTATCTCAACAGTAACATACTTCCAAAATATGAAGTAGTCTAGTAAATTTTAACGTAAAGGATGAATAATATGGCCGCAGAGAGACTTATGGCTGGTAAAAAGGGTTTAATTATGGGGTTGGCAAATGACAGATCTATTGCGTGGGGTATTGCCCAAGCCCTCAATGAACAAGGAGCTCAAATCGCTATTTCATATCAAAACGATATGTTGGCGAAAAGAGTTAAACCATTGGCAGAACAACTTAATAATCCGCTTTTGATTCAATGTGATGTAACAGACAGTGCTTCCGTTGAGGCATGCTTTAAGGAATTTGGTGAGAAGTGGGGAAAGTTGGATTTTGTGGTGCATGCCATTGCATTTTCTGATAAGGATCAACTGCGCGGTCGTACCATTGATACAACGCTGGATAATTTCCTGAATACAATGCATATTTCTTGTTATTCATTCTTGGAAGCTTGTCGTTGTGCTTCACCGATTATGAACGAAGGCGGCTCTATTATAACGTTGACGTATTTGGGTTCGGAAAGAGTTTTGCCGAATTATAATATTATGGGCGTTGCCAAGGCCGCATTGGAAGCATCTGTCCGCTATGCGGCTGTTGATATGGGCAAGCAGGGCGTTCGGGTTAATGCAATTTCGTCCGGTCCGATTAAAACTTTGGCGGCATCGGGTATCGGTGATTTTCGTATGATTTTGCGTTGGAATGAATTGAATGCACCATTGCGCCGTAATGTAACACAAAATGAAGTCGGTAATGTGGCTCTGTGCCTGTTGTCTGATTTAGGTTCAGCCATTACGGGCGAAGTGTTGCACGTTGATGGCGGCTATAATACGATAGCTATGGTAAATATTGATAAAGCTCACGAAAGTGCTGAAGTTTTGAGT
This sequence comes from Alphaproteobacteria bacterium, assembly GCA_017479785.1. Classification (GTDB taxonomy): domain Bacteria; phylum Pseudomonadota; class Alphaproteobacteria; order RF32; family CAG-239; genus RUG410. Next base: position 3,340 of record JAFVBT010000014.1, on the reverse strand, counting down.
GATTTCTAAATAAAACGTTCTTCATAAAAAAAGTTCCTTGTCTGTTGATAAGGGACTTTTTTTATTGCTTGTTCGGTGAAAAATAAATAATATAAACGGTAGTGTATGAAAGGACTTTTTAATGGTTAAAATATCGGCATATATAGTAACACTTAATGAGGAAAAACGCTTGGAAAAGACACTGAAAGCCGTGTCCCAAGTGGCCGATGAAGTCTTCGTGATAGACAGCGGCAGTACGGATAGAACAAAAGAAATAGCCGAAGCGTGCGGTGCAAACTTTGTTTTTCACGAATGGAAGAATATTTCAGCACAAAAGCATTACGGACAGGAATTATGCAATAATGATTGGGTGATTTCGCTGGATGCGGATGAGGTTCTTTCTGCAGAATTGATTGCGGAAATCAAAGCAAAAACAGCTAATCCTGAAGCAGACGGCTATCGGATAAAAATTTGTGATATGTTGCCGGGAGATAAAAAACCGCGTTTGTTTGCAAAATCATATAATCAGGTTCGCTTGTATAATCGCAAAAAATGCAATATGCCGGATGATTTGACTAATGACAGAGTTATTTGTGATCCGGATGCCAAAATTGAACAACTGAAATATAAAATTCATCATTATTCATATATTTCGTTGTCTCAAATATGGTTTAAACTGAATATGCATACCGACGAATTGGTTAAAACCGCAGTGGAGCAGGGTAGGTATTATACCAGATTGCGTCTATATACGGAATTTCCGCGCCAGTTCTTTATTTATTACTTTAGAAAACGCTATTGCTTGTATGGTACTTGCGGTTTTTGGATGGCGACAACGTACGCTTATTTTCGTTTCTTGAAAATAGCCAAATGGTTTGAATGGCGCGCATTGAAATCATATCAGGAAGAGCAAAATAATTCATAACCCCTCTTGACAAATATATATAAGGTGATATACATAGCGCAATTTATAATAATTGTGTTTGTTCACTTTAGTATTAATTTTTAAATTATTAGGCTTATGGCTAACAAAGAAAAGAAGTTCGCCAAGAACGACAAGAAGAAAAAGGGTGATTTCAAAAAAGGTCATCAACAGACGGAGTACCAACGCGAGCGCGATGCTGTCCGTAAAAAACGTAAAATAAGATAAGAGTTCTTCGCAAAGGCTGTTTTTTTCATAAAAATCGGCCTTTTGTATACTAAAAAGCCGTCTCAGATGAGGCGGCTTTTTCGCATATGTGCTTATATATTACTTTTGCGTATCGGCTAAAATTTTCATTGAAACGATAACGTCCGGATCGGTGACTTCACCGTTAGCACCGGTGCCGCGCTTGATGTTGTCCACATATTCCATACCGCTGATGACTTGTCCCCAAACGGTATATTGACCGTCTAAAAATCCGGCATCCTTAAAGCAAATAAAAAATTGACTGTCTGCCGAGTCCGGATCTTGCGCTCTGGCCATGGAAACCGCCCCGCGACCGTGGTGCAAATCATTAAATTCGGCTTTGAGTTTTTGGTCGCTGCCGCCCGTGCCGTTGCCGCGCGGATCTCCGGTTTGAGCCATAAATCCGTCTATTACGCGGTGGAATTTCAAACCGTCATAGAATCCTTGACGAACAAGCTCTTTAATGCGAGCAACGTGGTTCGGCGCTTTATCCGGATACATTTCAATCGTAACCGTACCATCTTTCAGTTGCAGTAAAAGAGTGTTTTCGGCATCAGGCGTTTGAGCTTGCGTTTGGAAAGAAAATAACAAAGCAGCCAAACTGGAAAGTAAAAATTTTTTCATTATGATTTCTCCTTATTTATCAAGTTGATTTTGAATTTTTTTAATTTGCGGCAGAAATTTTTGCAAGGCCTCATAGTTCTTCGGCGTCCAATTGATAGAGGAGTCGTTCGGTAATACCCACTTCAATTCTTTTTGTTTTTGCGGCTCAACCACTTCTAAAAGAGATAAATCAGTCGGTGTGCAGGCAAACCAATGCAACTTGTATTTATTGTTGCGAGTTGCTCCGAGCTTTTGAATTACATCAATGTTGAGATTTGTTTCTTCTTTAATTTCGCGGTGCACGGCGGCATTAAGTGTTTCGCCGACTTCAACCTTGCCGCCCGGTACAACAAACTGCGTATCATCGGTATGAATAAGATTATTTTTTTGCGCAGTCTGTGCCAGAATTTTATTGTCGTTGATGATGATGGCACATACAACATCTTGGTTGTTGCCTTTCAGGCGATTATAAATTTCCCAGTAAAAAAAGTCTTTCAACGAACCGAGCATACACATTTTATCTCTCCTTTACGATTGTCGGAACATATTTCAGGTTTAGCAAACGGCAATTGCAAGCGCAAGAAAATTCGGCATAATTTCAAACAAAAAGTCGTTGCGCGTATATGGTGTGCAGATTTATCAGACTTTCCGATGTTTTGTATTGACAAATGTGATTTAATTTTGTAAAATTTCGACAAACATATATTATTAACCCTTTAATATAATTAGCTTATGGAAAAATTATTTAAAATCGGAACCCCTTCGAAGAGATATCTTCCGGAGTGGGATTTGTCGGTGGCTTTTTATGAAGGTCTTGACGATCCTCAGATCGAAAAAGACAAGAAAGAGCTGAAGAAGGTGGCAAAAGAAATCTCTCTCTATAGAGATGAGATTTGTGAACTCGCCCCCTATGAACTTTCGATTCTTCTTCGGAAGTACGAGAACCTTATTGAGAATTCTCGGAAATTGACCTATTTTGCGCATTTGTACTCTGATACGCATAAAACGGACGAGAAAGCATCACAGTTTCAGTCCAAGGTCAAGGAAGAAGTTTCCCGCCTTTTTGAGGGACTCGGCTTTATTCACTTTGAGCTGAATGCACTGCCGGAATGGAAAAAGTATGAGTTTCTCAATCATCCGAAGCTGCATAGGTGGCTTCCATGGTTGTTGAGTCTTTTTGCAGGCTACTGGGGGATTACGGAAGGAATGACATTCATCATCAATAAAAAATCCCTTGTATCTTCATCATGGGACAGGTTGTATGATGAGACTTGCGCCGCTCTCAAGTTCCACCTCAACGGAAAAACCTACAACGAGGCCGAAATAGAAAAGAAGCTGAGTTCTAAGGATGCTGATGTTCGTCGCCGCGCAATGGCAGAGATGAACAATGTCTACAGGGATCATGCACACGTATTTACCATGTGCTACAATATGATTCTGAAAGACAAAAGCGTTGATGATGAACTCTATGACTATGACGACCCGGTGACTGACAGCTTGCACCAAAACAACATATCCAAAGAAGATTTGTTGGCAATGGTGAACGAAGTTGTGGATTCGTACATACCGATTTCACAACGCTTCTACAAG
>JAFVBT010000095.1 GCA_017479785.1 Alphaproteobacteria bacterium | reverse complement strand
TTGACATCACAAATTTTTATTTATATCAATGATATTGAACATAATTAAATTGTGTGCAATTTATTTTAAGAAAGGTAAAAACGATGTCAAACGAAAAGATTATTGCAGATTTACAATTCATTGTAACGAATTTGGCTCAGCAGGCAGACGGGCATCTAGTGCAGTCACGCATTTTTGCGGCTAAAGGTTTTTCAAAACTGGCTGAAAAATATGCCGAACATGCCACCGAAGAACGCGGTTATGTTGAAAAATGTATTGACCGTATTTTGGATTTGGGCGGTAAAGTTAAACTTGAAGCCAAAAAAGCAGGCGAAGTTTTTGAAAACCCGATTGATTGGGTAAAACACGATTTGCAGGTGTCTATCGACGGTTTGTCTTGGCTAAAAGATGTTTTGAAAAATGCCGAAGAAGACATCACAACTTATGATTTGCTTAAAGATTATTACAAAGACGAAGAAGAAGATATGTATTGGGGCGAGCAACAACTTGAATTGATTGAGTGCATCGGCGAGCAAAACTGGATTTTGCAGCAGCTTTAATTTTTTAGGAGAAGAATTATGACTGATAAAGAAATTGTATTAGAAACAATGAAAAAAGCCGGTGAGCCGGTTAATGCCGGAAAAGTTGCGGAAATGTCAGGACTTGACCGCAAAGCCGTGGACAAGGCATTTGCCGAATTAAAGAAAGAGGGCAGTATTGTCTCACCTGTTCGGTGCAAATGGGAACCAGCAAAAAAGTAATGAAAAATACAACTAATGACAATGCTATCTTAACGCTTGGCAATGAATTGTGCTTTTCGCTTTATGCCTGTGCCAAAGAGGTTATCAAAATATATCGCAAACCGTTAGAAAAAATTGGTTTAACATATACGCAATATATTGTGATGATGACTCTTTGGCAATTTGGCGATATGTCGGTAAAGGATATTGGTGAAAAGGTTTATCTTGATTCGGGAACATTAACACCAGTAATCAAGAAACTTGAAAAATCAGGCTTTGTAAAGCGTCAGCGCATTGCCGAGGACGAGCGTTTCGTTAAAATCATCTTGACCGACAAAGGTCTGAAACTTAAAGAAAAAGCATCAACCATACCGCAAGCTTTAGAGGGAAACATATACATATCATATGATGAAGTGGTAACAGTTTATAATCTGTTGAATAAGAATTTGAAGGGTATAAAAGAAGGGATAGAAACCTCATGAAAAAGCGTATATGTGAATATTTTGATGTCGAACCGAAAGAAAACTATATATCTTGCAGTAATACTCCTCCTCGACTAATTAGGCAAGAACGTGATTGGACATGTTCAGTTGCTGCTGTGCGGACAATCTTGTCTGCCTTTGCGGAAAAGTATATGACCGAAACTGATTTTATCGTAAAATATAATCTTACTCCCGGTCCGCATTATACTGAAGAGATTTTAAATAAAAAAATGTTTGGCGATAATAAAAAAATATTATCGCATTTGGACTTCCATAAAGAAGACATTTCTCTAAAATTATTGGATAATCTTCTGGCACAAAAATATTATATCATGGCCGAATGTATGTACAATTATGCACATTGGGTGGTCATTTTAGCCTATCTGGCGATACGCAACAAAAGCGACACGGAAGAACATCAAATTTTGTTTTATGATCCTTACTATGATGAAACACGACTGGTACGGGCTGATGAGTTTGCCACAATGTGGTGCGATCCGGATGGACATTATCGTGAATTTATTGCCGTTACAAACTTTATAAAATAAGGAACTATGATATGAAAATACAAGCAGTAAAATTTAGAACAGATGGATTTATGACACAGCCTTTTGCCTTTGGTGGCGAAGATGGTGCAGATAAGTTTGATGCGTCAGTAAAATTCCGTTCGGGTTTGCAAAATTATCTGATTGATACCGGTGATGAAGTGATTTTGGTGGATACCGGTTTGCCAGCCGGAACACCGGAAGAATCGCCCGATGAAAATACACCGATTTATACCGGTAAAGATATTAAACCATATATGGAAGCACTTGCAGACTTAGGCTATAAGCCGGAACAAGTAAGCAAAATTTTGATTACGCACAAACATAGCGACCACACCGGCGAACTGAAAAGCTTTCCGAATGCTTTGATTTATGTCAACGAGGAGGAATGTGATGCAGATGAGCTGAAGAACTTACCAAACATCGTGCCGGTAAAATTTACGGACGGTGCGTATTATAATTTTCCGGAAAGTCAAAAAATTGCAGATGGTGTGTATTATATCAAAGCTAAAGGACATACAAAAGGCAATAGTATTATTATTGCCGAAAATGATGGTTTGTTTTATATGATGCACGGTGATGTGACTTATACCGACGAAGCGCTTTATGAAAATAAACTTTCTGTTGTGTACGAAGATTTGGTGGCGGCACGCGAAACACTTAATCGTGTACGCGAATTTGTGCAAAATCATCCAACAGTTTATATGGGGACGCACACGCCGTTGGGATATGAAAATTTGGGAGAAAAACGTGTTGTTGACTTGAATAATCCGCCAAAGACGTTGCCGATTGGTGATATTACCTTCAAAACCAAAAGCGGAAAATATGTTTGTTCGGTTTGTGGGTATATTTACGATCCGGCAGAGCACGACGGAGTTGCCTTTGAAGATTTGCCGGAAGATTGGAAATGTCCACGATGTAAACAACCGACAAATAAATTCAATGCCGCATAAAATATCAAAAAAAGTCGCAAAATTATATTGTTCTGCGGCTTTTTTATTATATTGATTCCTTAATTTTCGCCACTTCTTGTCGAGCCAAGGCATCACAACGTTCGTTTTCAGCGTGTCCGGCATGTCCCTTCACCCATACCCAACGAATTTCGTGTTGTTTGCACAACTCATCTAAACGTTGCCATAAATCAATATTTTTAACACCTTTGCTCTTATTGGCGGTTTTCCAACCGTTTTGTTTCCATTTCGGCATCCATTCGGTAATACCGCACATCACATATTTGCTGTCAGTATAAAGTGAAATATTGCATTGTTTCTTCAGAGCGCTCAATGCCTCAATCACTGCCATCAGCTCCATACGATTATTGGTTGTTTCAGTCTCTCCGCCACTTAATTCTTTTTCTACCGATTTATAGCGCAAAATAGCACCCCAACCGCCCACGCCGGGGTTACCGGAACACGCGCCGTCGGTAAATATTTCTACTCTTGCAGTCATTCCACTTCTTTCACAAAATCAATAAAAAACTCATTGGTCAACAATTCCATATTATCAGGTTCAGAGCGCAAAACTTTTGCCACGAAAGAACGCAGAGTATTTTTGCCCGCTTCAATGCGAAAGGCCTTCGGCATAGCCCCATCGGCACCGATAACACCATTTATCAGCAAATCATCTTCCACAAATTCCGACAACATAATTTCGAGGCGTGCAAATTTCAGCATACCACGTGGCGGCAAACGTAAATCCGGCTTGGTAATTAAGTTCAAGTGATTTTCAATATTTTGCATACCAAACATCTGATTATAGTCTGTAAACCGCACACGATTATATTCGCCGCCGGCACTTTCGGTTGTGCATGTTAAGTACAGCTCTCGCGCAATAACATTGCTGTTATTTTCGCACACAATATCAAATGCCAAACGAACATAACGTTGCGGTGGGGTATCTATGGTTTGGGGATAAAGAATATCTTCATCTGCTTCTTCTTGCAATTCCAGTTTACGCTTATCTAAATGGAGAGCCACATTTGGCTGCGGACGTCGTCCGAACATACCGGCAATAACGGCGTATGGCGCCGGCACATTATTTGAACCGGAGCGGATAAAAATATGGTTACCTATGGTTGTCATCAGCGGTGCTACTTCCGAACGCGGAATGTAAGTTGCCAAATATCCGTTACCGTCTTTGTCGCAACTGATAATATGGTTTCGCACTTTATTATGGCTGGGAATGGTGCAACCGGAAATGGCACTTTCAACCCAACTTAAAAAACGATGCACATTCTCCACTTTGATTTTGGCTTGTGCCACATCACCAACATCTACGTCTCGCGAACATTCCACACCCCAAACAATTACCCCGCCTTCGGAATTACCGAAACCGGAAATACATTTAGCTAAATTGCGCCTGTCATCATTACACAAAGCCCAACCGTGTTTGCCGGTAGAATCAGCACGCTTAAAATCCATAAACAATTCTTCGGT